>CANBTK010000140.1 GCA_947372365.1 Flavipsychrobacter stenotrophus
TACTTTATACTAAATACAGCTTTCGACTTTATACTAAAGACTTACGACTTTCTACTATAAAACAGCTTACGACTTACGACTTACGACTTACGACTTTTTAAACTACTTTTGGGTTACTAAACTAATAAGAATGCAAAAAATTCACGCTGCTATTACTGCTGTTGGTGGTTACGTTCCAGATTACGTATTGACAAATGCTGAACTGGAAACAATGATGGATACTAATGATGAATGGATAACAAGCAGGACAGGTATTAAAGAAAGGCGCATATTAAAAGGGGAAGGCAAAGGCAGCAGCGACCTGGCAGTAGGCGCTGTACTAAATTTACTGGAAAAAAGGGGCTTGGCCCCTACCGATATAGAACTGGTTATCTGTGCTACAACAACGCCTGATATGCAGTTCCCGGCTACGGCCAATGTAATTTGCGATAAAGTAGGCATGGTAAACGCCTGGGGTTACGACATTAATGCTGCATGCAGCGGTTTTATATATGCGTTAACAATTGGTTCCCAGTTTATTGAAACTGGCAGGCACAAAAAAGTGTTGGTTATAGGAGTTGACAAAATGAGTTCTATAATGAATTATGAAGACCGTGCCACATCTATCATTTTTGGCGATGGCGCAGGTTGCGTTTTGCTGGAACCAAACGATGAAGGCAACGGGCTTATAGACTCTATACTGAAAACCGATGGCCGTGGCAGGGTTTACCTGCACCAGAAAGCGGGAGGCTCGGTAAAGCCTGCAACCATTGAGACTGTAATGAATAAAGAGCATTATGTGTATCAGGAAGGCCAGGCGGTATTCAAATTTGCCGTAAAAAACATGGCTGATGCCGCTGCCGAAATACTGGAAAGGAATAACCTGACTGCCGACGATGTAGCTTGGCTGGTTCCACACCAGGCTAACAAACGCATTATTACTGCTACTGCCGAAAGGATGAACCTGCCTGCTGAAAAAGTAATGGTGAATATAGAACGCTTTGGCAACACAACCAATGGCACACTGCCATTGTGCCTGTGGGAATGGGAAAGCAAACTGCACAAAGGCGACAACATTATACTGGCTGCATTTGGCGGTGGCTTTACATGGGGCTCTACTTATATCAAGTGGGCATATGACACCAAGTAATACCCAAGGTTCATTTTAGGGCAACATTAATTACTAATCATACATTAATAAAATTGTGCTACCTGGCACATTTTATTGTAAAATTCAGTTTTATTGCTGCCCACAACATAAAATTATTGGTTTAAGCTTTATTTTTGAGTAAACTTTTAATACTTTAGCCGTTTCAAATACTATTTATGAAAGCATTGCGCAACATATTGGTTACTGCGTTACTTACACTGGGCCTATATTCCACTATTACATATATTGCGTGCAACAAAGACCGTTGCCATAATGTAGCCTGCCTTAACGGCGGTGTTTGTGACGATGGCAGCTGCACTTGCCCATCAGGCATAGAAGGCAACCGTTGCCAGACAGCAAGCAGGGATAAATTTATTGGCACATACAATGGCTCTGACAGTTGCAGCGTGGTCGGTTACCGCCAGTACCATATCAGGTTCCTGAAACCACCATCCGGCAGCCTTACCCAGATTACTATGAAGGGTTTACTGGGCACTGAAGGCGATAGCGCACTATGCACTATGCAGTCAGCCGACTCATTCATTTTCAATGGTAACAACAACGCAACATCTTATAGGGGTTCTGGCATTATCAGGCACGATTCATTGCGCATGATTTACCACGTATTGTCCGATACTACCAACTTCGATTGCAAATATTCAGGCATCCGGTATTAATCAGAAATCATATTTAAGGAAAGGGTGTTGTAACAAACGCCCTTTTTTTATGCGCTGCCGTGTGCTGTTGCCCCGCGTGTAGCAATGTAAAATGTTATAGTTATCTTAAAAACGCATACCTACCCAAGCAAACAGTACCGAACAACGTCTACTAGTTTAAGTTTGTAGCGTATTGTGCATTTTGGCGTATCGGGTGGCAGGCGGCATGGGACGCTTGCTATCTTATCAACATAAATACCTACTTTTGTCAGCCTTTATATTTAAAAATGTTCATGAAAAAAATAATTTTCCCTTTACTGGCACTATTAGCACTTAGCGTATTGCCTGCCTGTTCCGAAAAATTTAAAGTTGCCGCCCCTTATAAAAATATTGCAGTTATCTACGGCCTGCTGGACCAGTCCGATACTGCACATTACATCCGTATCCAGAAAGCATTCCTCGATGACAATAAGAGCGCAATTTCTATGTCAAAAGAGCCTGATTCCAGTTTCTATTCCAACATTAGCGTTGTTATGAAAAGGGTAGACATGTATTCTCATAAAGTGCGGGACATAGTTCAACTGAACAGGGTTGACCTGGGGCAGGAAGGCTACCCTAAAGATTCCGGCTTATTCTTCAACACGCCTAACTATGCATATAAATTTAAAGGCTACCTGGATTCTACCTTAATTTACCGCCTGGTTGTTACCAATACCTCTAACGGCGAAGTTGACTCAGCCGAAGCCCCGATAATAGCTGACAGGCCGGGTTCTACAAGCGCTGGTTTTTATGTGTACCTGCTTGATGATACTACGGTAAACCATGGCAAAATCAGTTTTTCAAGTTCTAACCAGTACGCAACTGTAAATACCCTTTTTGGCATGTACTACCCTCCTTATAACTTCTTGTTCCAGGGGTACACAAGCCCTGTAGGTATTATACAAGGCTACCTGAGGTTTAACTGGGTTGATTCCAACACGACCGACGGCTCTTTAACGCCACACCATTATGATATGGACCTGGGCTATACAGGCATCTTTTCCGATGTGAATTTTGGTTACAAGCCCAAGAACGTCGATTTGATAAATGCCCTGAATAATGGCATGGGCACCGCCCCTGCTTACATAGTAAGGTTGTTAAACCGCTGCGACCTTACTTTTTACCTGGGCACCTACGACTTTAACACCTATATACAGGTGCAACAATTGCAGGGCATTGGGTTAACCGGCAACGAAATACAGCCTAACTATACCAACGTTAAAGGAGGGGCAGCTGTAGGCTTATTTACTTCCCGAGGCAAGCGCACCGGCAAAATAACCATTGACGGGGCCACAATAGGCTTCCTGGTGGGTACACCGCTTTTAGCTGGCGCAAGAATAAGGGGCACTTATTACCATTGATAATCGCAGCCATTTATAGTTCTATCCCTCGCAGCCATGCGGGGGATTTTTTTGCCCATGTGGCAGGCATGGGCTGGGCAGCACTGCCAAAGCATAGAGCAAACCGTTTGGCGTAGCTACTGCCTAATAGTACCAAAAACAGGCAGGGCGGCACTGATATTGGCACTGATTCTGCCATTATTTCAGTAAAAACGGTGTGGCATTAAGATTGATGTTGATTATGAAAACGCGAAAAACAAACAACAAATAAATAAAATAAGAAAATATTATGGCAAAAATTATCGGAATTGACTTAGGTACTACCAACTCGTGCGTATCCGTAATGGAAGGCAACGAACCAGTGGTAATTGCAAACGATGAAGGGCGTAGGACGACCCCATCGGTGGTTGCATTTTTAAAAAATGGCGAACGTAAAGTAGGCGACCCTGCTAAGCGCCAGGCTATTACTAACCCAACACAAACTATCCAGTCCATTAAGCGTTTCATGGGCCGCCGTTTTGACGAGGTTACAAATGAAATTTCGCATTTCAATTATAAGCTGACAAAGGGCGACAACAACACTCCGCGTGTGGATATTGACGGCCGCCTTTATACGCCACAGGAAATATCAGCAATGATCCTTCAGAAAATGAAGAAAACTGCTGAAGACTTCTTAGGCCATGAGGTTAAAGAAGCGGTAATTACTGTACCAGCTTATTTTAACGACGCTCAGCGCCAGGCTACTAAAGAAGCAGGCGAAATAGCTGGCTTAACTGTACGCCGTATCATTAACGAGCCTACTGCAGCTGCACTGGCTTACGGCCTTGACAAACAGCACAAAGACAGCAAGATTGCCGTGTTTGACCTTGGTGGTGGTACTTTCGACGTATCAGTACTGGAATTAGGCGATGGCATCTTTGAAGTAAAATCAACTAATGGTGATACCCACCTTGGCGGCGATGACTTTGATAAAGTAATCATGGACTGGCTTTCAGAAGAATTCAAGAAAGACGAAGCAGTTGATTTACGCAAAGACCCAATGGCATGGCAGAGGCTGAAAGAAGCTTCAGAAAAAGCTAAGGTTGAATTATCATCTTCACAGGAAACCGAAATCAACCTGCCTTACATTACTGCAGTTGATGGCGCACCTAAGCACCTTGTACGCAAGCTGAGCAGGGCAAAATTCGAGCAACTGGCTGACAGCCTTATTGAACGTACCCTGGAGCCTTGCCGCAAAGCGCTTAAAGACGCAGGCTTAAACACCAGCGATATTGACGAAGTTATATTAGTAGGCGGTTCTACCCGTATACCTAAAGTACAGGAAATAGTAGAAAAGTTCTTTGGCAAAAAACCACACAAGGGCGTAAACCCTGACGAAGTGGTAGCAGTAGGCGCAGCTATACAAGGCGGCGTACTTACCGGCGAAGTAAAAGACGTGTTGCTGCTTGACGTTACCCCACTTTCACTGGGTATCGAAACCAACGGCCGTATTATGACCCGCCTCATTGAGTCAAACACTACTATCCCTACTAAAAAGAGCGAAGTATTCTCTACTGCTACTGACAACCAGCCAAGTGTTGAAATCAACGTTTTGCAGGGCGAGCGCCCAATGGCTGACCAGAACAAGAGCCTGGGCCGCTTTATATTAGATGGCATTCCGCCAGCAATGCGTGGCACGCCACAAGTTGAAGTAATATTTGACATTGATGCTAACGGCTTATTGAGCGTAACTGCAAAAGACAAAGGCACCGGCAAACAGCAGAACATTCGCATTGAAGCTGGCAGCGGCTTAAATAAGGAAGAAATTGAGCGCATGAAGAACGAGGCTAAAGCCAACGAAGAAAGCGACAAGATATTACGCGAGAAAGTTGAAAAATTGAACAAAGCTGACGGCCTGATATTCAACACTGAAAAGCAACTGAAAGACTATGGCGATAAATTACCAGAAGATAAAAAATCGGTAATTATAGCAGCTATGGACAAACTGAAAGCTGCACACCAGGCTGAAGATATGGACGGCATGGATACTGCTGAAGCAGAACTGAACAACGCATGGACTGCTGCAAGCGAAGAATTATACAAAGCTACGCAGGGCGGCGCCCCTAACGGCGGCCAGGGCGAACCACAGCACGCACACGCAGGTGGCGATGATGGCGGTGTAGCAGATGCTGAGTATGAAGAAGTGAAGTAAGTTCTACTCATAATAGTTAAAACAGGCTGTTCCATATGGGCAGCCTGTTTTGTTTTGCCGTTTGGGTATTCTACGGATATCCGCAGCTATTTACTATCTGGCAGCATTCAGGCAGGCACCAACAAATATTTGCAATTTATTTCTTTAGGTAAAACCAGAATACTACTTTTGCCAAAAATAACTACTATGAAAAAATACCTCACACCTTTAGCAGTAAGCTTATTGCTATTATGTAATGCATCTTGCAAAAAAGATTCCAATACTACGGCCACACCTTCGAGTAACACCACCGTAACGACAACGCACATGCCAGCGTATACCATTGATGGGCTTACCGACATTGAATTTTCAGCCGCTGGCCAATCAGCCCTCATGCCGGTTACTTTTACGTACCATGACTCCGCACAGCAAACGGTAACTGCAAATGTAACGGGGCTACCGCCTTTTATGTCAATTTATAAAACGCAAATGGGTACTCTGTATGGTAACAATATTCCTGCTCCCTGGACTTTTACACCCACATACAGCCTGAATCTTGTACTACAAACTGACTATGCTGCGGGGACATATATCCCAGGCACATATCCGGTAACTTTTACT
>CANBTK010000141.1 GCA_947372365.1 Flavipsychrobacter stenotrophus
CCCAGTTCCAGCAATTGTAGTGATAATCCCAGTAATAAAATCAACTTTTCTAATTCTATAATTATTCGCATCAGTTAAATAGACGTCACCATTTTTTGCAATTGCTATTCCTGAAGTAAGCCCCAATTTTGCAGCAGTTGCTGGTCCTCCGTCCCCTAGGGAAGTACCAGTCCCCCCTCCTGCAAATGTTGTAATAACTTGGCTATGAGCCGATAAGGTCATCGCAGAAACACAAAATAAAAACAATAAATTTCGAAATGTCATTTTACACAATTATTAGTATGGCTATACGAATTATCTAACAAATACTTGTTGAACACCAAATCCTCCAGCAGTAGTGTAATAAAGTGCTCCTATTGGTAGAAATGACCAGGCAGCAGCAGTGGTAACCAGCGGTATGTTTGGCGCAACAAGTGTATCTACCCAAAATGAACTTGGTGCTCCAGGAACAGAAGAAGTAACAGCAATGCCGCAACCATATATCCCAACATTAGGATATCCGCTATCGGTATTACCACAACCACCCAATATAGCTGAATATTCGCCTAAAACACAGTTACAGAAGCCCCCGCCAATAAAACTATTCCCACACTGGCGCGAGTTTGCCGCCTGGCTATGTGCGGTAGCGAACTCGTGTCTGCCTAAATACCGGCAGGTTTATAGCTGCCGTACGTCGGGAAGTATTCGTTTTAGGAAACTCCTCGGTTGTCTTTTGAAGCATTAATTTGTAGAGTTAGCGAATCAAAAATTTACTCTTTCACCACCCGCTCCACATAAACCCTCCCGCCTGAAGCGTCGCGGCAGGCAACCTTCACAAAATACAAACCTTTAGGCAAATCACCATTTCCTCGCCATTATAAGCTTGCTTAAAAACCACCACGCCAAGCAAGTTAGTAAATTATAATGTCTTTTACATTTTTGACCGCACCAATAGTTAACTCATCTCTACCCTAACCCGCATAGACCGTACGACTACCTACTCTAAACTTACTCCTTCGAAGCCAGTTGCTGCAGGCTGGAAATGGACACAAACCTGAAAACAAACAGCATGATGGTAGATGTGCCGAAGAACAGCCCAGCTTGTATGAGCCAGTTGGCATGTACAAATTGTATAGTGCCGTAGGCCAGCACAATAGCAAACGCAAGGTAGCCCAGCAACGACAATATCCATTTTATGTTTGTCCTTAACTTAAAGATATGTGCACAGGCAATGGCGAATGCCAGTGATAAAAGCGTTTGGGTGAGGAACGAAGTAATAGCCCCGCCCACCGCCTCATACCGGGGTATAAGGTAGAAATTAACCAGCAGGTTAAACGCAACCCCACCAAACGCAATAAAATTGAGTGCCTTCAGGTTGCCGTTGGCCGTGAGCAGCGTGCTGTAAATATACATAAGGCACCATGCCGGGAACGATGCCATAAGCCATGAAAAAACAATACGGTATTCCTGTGCATTGCTGGTTGTAGCCCCCTTATACAATAGGTGCATAATATCATTGCTGAAAATAATACCTGCTATCGCCACCACGAACGACAGTGGCAGCATCAGGTTGCCACACAGCTTTACTATAGGCTGCACATCCTGCTTGTTCGATAGCATTCGCCCATATAGCGGCAGCAGCATTGTGGCAAACATCAAACCGAACATATTGGCCATATCCAGCAGCCTGAAAGCGGAGGCCCAAATATCGGCCTGCATTTTCCCATTCACGCACATCCGCTCTATCATCATAGCATCGGCGCGGTTGTAAACCGACATCTGGAAGATAAGCAACGCATAGGGCAGGCTTTGTTTAATAATCCCCAATATGGTAGGCGCATGCAATATAAATTGCAGTTTTACGCCCGATATGCGCCTGAGCACCAGGTAAGCCGCAATGGCTGTAACCAGGTAACTGGCTACCTGTGTCATCACAAACCACTCTATCTTAAAGTTATTGGCAGTGGCAGGGTAAAGCAGCAGCACACTGCAAATAATTATGGCCAGCAGCCTGTCAGTGATGGACAACACCCCATCGGTTTTAAACCTGTGCAGGGCGGCTATGTTGCTGCGTATGAACGACAGCAGCGAATTAAGCGACTGGAACAACAATATACCCAGCAGCAGCAGCAATTCCCTGCCCGTATAGCCCAGTATCATGGCCCAGGCATAAGCCAGTATGATATACGCGCCCATAAGTACCAGCCTTGCAGATAACATAGACGGGAACAGGGTGGGCAGTTTTTCGGGGTTCTGGGCAATGGTGCGGCTATTATAGCTCGTAATGCCAAAATCCAATACTATCTGGAAGATAATGCTCAGGCTCAGCAATGCCTGATAGGTGCCGTACTGGCCTCCCACCACCTTGTTCTGCACCGTGCGGTCTATCAATAGCGCCCACACAGGCTTTACCAGCACATTTACGGCAATAACAAAAAGGATATTCTTTACAAAAAACCTGCGCATTACTCTATCAACGAAGTATAAGGCAGTAAAAGTATATTTTTAATGGGATATAAACGGTACGGCATCAGGATGATTACCGCGGCGGTATGCCCCCTGCAAAAAAATGCCGGGAAAAAATCCCGGCATTTTCAAATTATCTGTTTGTATGCGTTTAGCGGAGTAAGGTAATATTACCGTTTTTGCGCTCTTTCTTGCCGTCCTTAAAGGTAGCATCAATCACATACATGTACACGCCTTCTGGCTGTGGCACGTCATTCAGCATGCCATCCCAGCCGCGGCCGTCAATGTTTTTAGTTTCAAATATCAACTGGCCCCAACGGTTGTAGATATTCATACTGAAAGCGCTCAGGCCTCTTGCTATCATATCGCGTGGGCAGAAGAAATCATTCAGCCCGTCATTGTTAGGCGTAAAGATATTCGGCAGCGCAATGTAACAATCGTTCTTTATCCATACAGAATCGGTAGCAGTACAATGGTTAAATGAAACTGTTGCGGCATAGAAACCCGGGCTGGTAACCTCAATGCCTGAGGATGTAGCACCCGTATTCCATTTCCATGTTGCACCCGGCTTGCCAGTATTAGTGTAGTCAGCAATGCGTATGATAGCACCACCTTCGCAAATAGAAGTATCAGGGCCAAGGTCAATCTGTGGAGTTGGCCATACATCAACTTTGCGGGTTACGCTTACGTCGGCACACACACGGTATTTTGCGGTAGCCTTAACCGTAAACGAACCAGTGGTGTAATACGAATAAACTGCAGGGTTTACGTCCTTAACGCTATCGCCATTGCCAAAATCCCATACAATGCCGGTATTGCCAATGTTAGTATAAGTACTATTCATGGTTACGTAAGCGCCGCGGCATATAGCAGTATCAGACAGGTGCATAGACATGATTGTTTGTGAGTCAACAACTACAGTCTGGTAAGCGGTATCGCTACATGGCACCAGGTTGGTAGCAATTAAGCGCACCTCATAAGTACCTGTATTTTTGAATTTGTGCCCAGGGCTGGTAGCTATGCTGGTATTGCCATCGCCAAAAGACCATTTGAAAGTAGGTGGCACACCAATACTTGTATTAGTGAATACATCATCAACATTCTGGCACACCAGCGGCGAACCACTGAATATTGCTTTAATAGGATGGTCAAGGTTCAGCGATATTGATGCACTGTCCAGGCAATGGTGGTTAGTTACCAGCAAAGTAACGATTGGCGTACCCTGATGGTAGATGTGCGTTGGGTTAGATGAGGTATCGGTAGTACCATCGCCAAAATGCCATACGTACCACAGGAAGCCCGGCGAAGTAGAAATATTGGTAAAGAATACGGTATCAGCAGTACAGCCAAGGCGTGTAATGTGCGTAAAGCCCGGATGAATAGGAGGGTCCACCAAACTGACTGTAGATGTAAGGGTAGTTGTAGGGCAAGGGCCAACTTTCACAAAGAAGTCGGTATAGTTGCCGTCGCACAGCCCATATATAGTTACAGAACTGTCAGGTGCCGCAGAATAAACAACAGGAGTTTGGTTAATACCGTTACGCTTGTAGAAAATTGTATCAACCGAGCCCGGTGCCATACCAGTTATTGTAATAGTACCGTTGCATGCGCCACACTCAGTAGCATTTACATGCGTTACATGCCTGATAGGAATAAGTGGCGGAGGTACAACAGTGATGCTGCCCGGGAAGGTAGCCACACATGCACCTGCAACACATGAACCCAGCGTTGCGGAGAAGTTATTGTACACCCCAGGGCACAGGCCAGTGATGGTTACCGAGCCTGAAGCAGTGCTGGTTAAGGTAACGGGTGTTTGCGGAGTACCGTTAAAGTTATAGTTAACCGTTATAGTACGGCCAGGCAACAGGCCGCGCAGCGTAAACGTACCATCGCATGCCGAGCAACTTGCATTGCTGTGCGATGTATCGGTTATATTAAATGCGGGGTTAGCCAGGTTTACAGGCCCGCGTGGAGGCGTAACACAATAATTCATGTAAGCCCTTATGTTATTGTACGTACCTGCGGTAAGCCCGGTAATGACAATGGTACCGCTACCCGACACATAAGAAACTACTGGAGTTTGCGGCACGCCGCCAAGGTCATACCTTATCGTATCGGTAAACCCGGGTACAAGGCCATAAACGGTAATAGTACCATCGCATGCGCCACAGCTGCTAGGGTTGGTATAAGTAACAGCCGAAATTGTAAACGCCGGGTCAACCAATGTTATTGGCCCAACTACGTTCGACGGGCAAGGCCCTTCTTTGACATAGAAGTAATCGTAGTAACCTGCACATAACCCGGTAATAGTAAGCGTGCTGTCAGACCCGGCAGAATCAATAATAACTGCCTGCGGAACGCCATTAAATGCGTAGAATATAGTATCGGCATGATGTGGGTTTACACCAATGAGCTTAACGGAACCATCGCAAACGCCACAAACCGTTGGGTTGGTAGAATCTGTAGATGTAATGTGTACTGGCGAATTACCTCCGCCAACAGCCATGATATCAAAGTGGTAATAAGTCCTGGTAGTGTCATCGCAACCAGCAGCAATAGCGTAAACAGTGCCTGAGCCGCTTGCTGGAGCATAGTAAAGGTCGCTGCCGCTGCCTAAGTAAGCGCCAGTAGAACTGTCAAACCAATAAATGGTAGAAGAACCCAATGGTACAGGTGCGTAAGATATAGCACCAACGGTATAAGCAGTACCGCTTGTTGGCGGCGTAAACTGCCATGCTTCGTTAGTAGCGCTCCATGTTGCAGGATAGTTCCTTCCCGGCGCTGCTGTAGCTAAAGAGCCCGCTGCATTTTGCACGCCTACAATAGCGTAACCGCCATTCCATGAGCAAACTGTTTTGTGGCCTATATGCACTTCTGCAATATCCGTTGTTTCATAAAGAATAATCTGGGTGGTGAGCCACTGGCTGGTGCAGCTATACATGCGGGTGTGGCACCAGTTAGCCAGGAATTTACGGTAAGGCGCTGTACCTACTACGGCGTACGTGATAACACCCCCACCAGGCAGGTACACATCGCACCATGGGCCGCAAACCGAATTCTTAACCGCAGCATTGCCAAGCAATACCGAACTGATTGACCAGGGGAAATAACCACCGGCAGAACCTGTATTAAAAGTTATCGCACCATTTGAACCGATAAGGCACTGTGTGTGCGAAGACCCATAGAAATTAAATGTAAAACCAATGCTGATAACACCCGACCAGTTGTCATCGCCTGTGATGCCCGTTGCCGTTGGCGTATAGCCTGTCATAGACCCGCGTAAAGTATCGCTGGTAGCCCCACAAATTACCGAATCGGCGGTAATTGTAATCTGGGAAAATGCCCGGCCGCAGAAAAGCGAAAGCAGCAAGCATAGCACTAATGAACGAGTGTAAAGATTATTTTTCATCATCAACCTGTTTAAAATTGAAACCTACTTAATAGGGATAGATTTTTATGCAAGATATAAAAATCTATCCAAAACCTAAATTAAACTTTCCACATTTGT
>CANBTK010000142.1 GCA_947372365.1 Flavipsychrobacter stenotrophus
CCTGGCACAGGCACAGGCCGATACTGCTGTTAATAAGGCAGGGCAGCCTGCACCTATGGCCCTGGTGCCAGATACAGCAGCTAAGGGGAACGCGGGTAATGGTTTAAAAGTGCCCGCCACTGCGGTTACTGTAAAAAAGGGCCCTTTCCAGCCTAACCCTAAGCGGGCAGGGTTGTATTCTGCTATAGTGCCTGGCCTGGGACAGTTCTATAACCGCCAATACTGGAAAGTGCCGGTTATATATGCAGGGCTGGCAGTAGCAGGCTATTTTATAAACGATAACCTAACCAACTACCGGGCTTTCCGTAAAGCTTACATAGGCAGGATAAATAACCCTTACCCTACAGATAAGTACCTCAATATTTACTCGTCAAGCCAATTACAGCAGTTGCAAAATGAGTACAGCAAATTCCTAAACCTCACAGTTTTATTTACCGGGGTGGGGTACACCTTACAAATACTGGAAGCAATGACAGGTGCCCACCTCAAAAATTTTGATGTTTCCCGCGACATATCTATGCATGTGCAGCCGGTAGCTTTCCCCAAGGCTGTAGGCATGGGCCTGGTATTTAATTTTAAATAGCCATATTGCCCGCTTACATATATTTATTGATTGCAATGCTGTTATTGCGTATGTTTAAGTGCCTGATTGATACAGGTAGTTGTTTCTGTATGTATATTATGTTAAAAAATATTTAACATTCCTCCAACCATTAAGTGTTTTGAACTGTCTTTATTAACAGCGCGCTAAAATTTTATTAAGGAAACTGTAAACATCACCTTTAACTCAAACTTAAAAAGTTATCCAATGAACATCGGTTTAGCTATCAAATCAATAAGGAAGAAACTCTCTATCACACAGTATGAGCTTGCTGAAAAATGTGACCTTTCCCAAACCTCCCTGTCTCAGATTGAAACCGGAGTAAAGCGCCCTAGCCAAAGGACCATATCGAGAGTATGTATGGTTCTTGATATACCAGAATCTATCATCTATATAGTAGCCATGCAGGAAGTTGACGTCCCTGCCAGCAAAAAGAGCGTATATGACCTGGTTTACCCATCAATAAAAAGCCTGGCTTTACAAATGGTAAGCGCCGAGCATATGGGGCTGATAGGTGAAGTAGCCTAAGTAAATACAAGAAATTCGCCATACACTAATTCGTTGCCAATTTATTAAATACCGGCTTTAACTTTATAGCCTGCCCCATACCTTCACCATATCAGGTTAAAGCCGGTATTTCCCTTTCCTTCCATCCCGCCTTTTACAGGCAATTCACTTTGTTTTTACTTACGCCTATCTTTACCGCATGTATACTTATGCGCAGGCGTTTGATTTGCTGAGGAAACAACTCGTACCCTTGTATGATGAGCGTGAAAGCGCGGCTATTGCCCATGAGGTGGTATCGCATATAACATCGCTGAGCAAAGTACAGCGGCTGGTTGAAAAAAACAGCTTGTTTACAGCACCGCAGCAATTGCAATTTGAATCATGCGCCGAACAGCTTGTAAAGGGTGTGCCCGTACAGTATGTAACAGGCACCGCCTGGTTTATGGGCAAGGAATTTGCCGTAAACAATAATGTGCTGATACCCCGCCCCGAAACCGAAGAACTGGTGCAATGGGTAATCAATGAGCAACGCAATAAAACTACCAATATTATAGACATAGGCACTGGTAGCGGGTGCATACCCGTATCGCTGAAGCTGGCCTTGCCTGGCGCGGATGTAACCGCCTGCGACATAAGCGAAGGTGCGCTGGCTGTAGCGCGGCAAAATGCTGCACGGCTTACTGCCGATGTCGCCTTTCTGCAACTTGACTTCCTGGAGGCTGGCCAGCAAAATAAACTGGGCATGTTTGGCGTTATCGTGTCAAACCCTCCCTACATACCATTTTCAGAAAAAGAAAGGCTGCACACCAATGTAAGGGACAACGAGCCGGGCATAGCCTTGTTTGTGCCCAATGAAGATGCTTTAGTATTTTACAGGGCGATAGCGCAGTTTGGCAAAAGCCATTTAACGCAGGATGGTAAAATATACTGTGAGTTGGATGCGGAACATGCTGAGGCTTGCAAGGCATTGTTTGAGGCCGAAGGGTATTGGGATGTAACACTAAGGAAAGATATGTTTGATAACTGGAGGTTTTTGAGCGCACAGGTAGGATAATGTATAGGTGTGGGATACCTAAGAAGCACAAAAGTTGCCAAACCTAAACTAACAACAGAACAGGAAATAAATGATAAAACCATTCAGTAAACAAGGCAAAACATTCATCGGCATAATAGTGCTGGTGCATGTGGTGTTTTTTTTGCTGGCCTACAGGTACACACGTATTTACATGGGCGATTCCTACGAGTACATTTATGAAGCGCTGAACATAAAGGACAGCTTCTTTTTTTACAGTGGTAACCCCATACTACCCATAGAGCCAGAGTATATGACCCAGCGGCAACCGGGTTACCCGCTTTTCCTGTTATCAGTGTACCTGTTTACTATTAATAATTGGGTGGTACTGGTGCTACAGAATGTGCTTTCTGTTTTCAATATTTATTACGCCAGGAAAATGCTGCTGCGCCTAGGCTTTGATGAAAAGTACGATTGGGTGCTACTGCTATTTATTGTGGCGTTCCCTTCCCAATTCATTAATGCCAATACCATAGCGCCCGATATTTTATTGCAAACCTGTACTGTGCTATACTTTGGGAGTTTCATAAAATTATGGCAAAACAGGGAATTGAAACCTGCTGTAAGCATGAGCCTGTGGCTGGTGACAGGGCTTATGGTAAAGCCTGTTTTGTACCCCTTTGCAATAGTACACCTGGTATTTGTGCCGGCGCTGTTTGTGTACTGGAAAATGAAGTTGCAACGGGTAGTGGTAATAGCCATGGTGCCGTTGTGTGCCGTGTTGCTGTACAATTATTCCAACTACGCCCGGACAGGGAAATTTCATTTTTCAAGCAACCAGGCGTTCAATGCTATTTATTATTATTACCCATTTGTAAGCGCTACGCAAGGCATGGATAGCGCCAATAATTTTTTGCGCAATGAACGGGCTAATATCCATGCAATACCGGCATATAACGAGCGCTACGACTATGCCAATGAGCGTGGGGTAGCAATGCTTAAAGGCAATATAGCACCCTACATGATGTTCCACCTTAAAAACAGCGCGCGCATTTTTGTGGACCCGGGCAAGGCTGAAATGGATTTGTTTACTGGCAGGCTTACCTACGGCAAGCTGTACAGCAAAAAGGCGGAGGGCTTTTTCGCCACATGGAAAAGCAAAGGTTTTTCGGGCATGAGGGGTTACCTGCATAGTAATCCTTCCATGCCGTTTGTACTGCTGGTGTTGTTGTTCAATTGTTTGAGGGCGGTAGGTTTATTGTTGTTTTTCTTGAACAGGAATACCAATGGCATAGTGCGGCTGTTTACTTTTATGCTGGTAGGTTACTTTGCAGTAGCGGCAGGGCCTATTGCCAATACAAGGTATTTTATTCCGGTATCGCTTATTGCTATCGGGTGCGCTTCCCTGGGGTACATGGGCTATTTTAAAACAAGGAGGGTAACGGGCTAAATGAATACAGTAAATAAATACATGCCCTTCATTGCATCAGCCCTGCTGATGTATGTTGTGCTGTTCCTTATCTATCCTCACTACCAGTACTATGTAGACCCTGATGGAACATCTTACCTCACCATTTCGCAACGCTATGCTGATGGCGATTATGCAAAAGCCATTAATGGCTACTGGAGCCCCTGGAGCTGCTGGCTAACCGCTATGCTTATAAAATGCGGCATGAGGGCCATACCCGCGTCGGTGGTTATTAATACCATTGGGGCAACGGGTTTCCTGTATATTTCCCAATCGTTTTTTTTACGGTTCAACATTGAAAAATTATTGCAGTGGCTGCTGAATGCAGGCCTGGTTATTTTTTTGTGTTACGCCATATTTGCACAGTCGTTTGATGATTTATGGGAGTGTTTTTTCCTGCTGTCAACACTCAGGTTAATGCTGGCCGAAGGTTTTGAAACAAAGCCATTTTTGTGGGTTGTTACGGGGGTAATAGGCGCACTCGCTTATTTTGCCAAAGCCTATTCTTTCCCGTTTTTTATCCTCAATACGTTGGTGTGTGTTTACTTTATCGCCAGCAAGGATAAGGGGCTATGGCTGAAAATTTGTGCCACTTCAATCATAACAATGATGGCCTTAAGCTCCCCCTGGATAGTTGCTTTACATCATAAGTATGGCATCTGGACAACATCCACGGCCGGCACTCTGAATATGTCGTGGTACCTGGTAGGGCATCCGCACTGGAAGGAAGGCATCAATCTACTACTGCCACCAGCATATCCAGATAGCCCCAACTACTGGGAAGACCCGTGGTTTGCCAATGGCGATACACCGCATTTCTGGAGTTCGTGGCATTTGTTTGGGTTACAGTTTTTGCGCATTGGCTTAAACATGTGGAAGCTGCTGAGGAGCTCTTTAGAACTTTCAGTTTTCTTTCCCGTTATTGGTATTTTGGCGCTGTTCTCCTTGCGCTATAAAAAGTGGCAGGCTGTTTTTAGTGGCGATATAAAAATTGTGGTGTACTCCTTTTTGCTGTTCCCCCTGGGTTATGTACTCATCAATTTTGAATCGAGGTATTTGTGGTATATGCTGCCGCTGGGGTTGGTGATGGGAGGAGTTTTTTTGCAGCAAATGGAGATGCCATTTAAGAAATTAGTTATGGTTTTATTGGCCGGGTCGTTGGTGGTGTTTCCTGTTTGGGGATTGATTAAAATGTATGATGTGGGTAACGATGAATTTAAGCTGGCACAAGAGTTGAAACAAATTGGCGTTCAGGGCAAATTTTCCAGCAATGCCGCGGCTGGGTGGGATTCTCAGCAGATGGAGCGGATAGCCTATTTCACTGGTATGCATTACTATACAATACCAATGCGGGAACGAGGTTGGAATTATTTGGAGGAGTTGAGGAAATATAAAGTTGACTATTTTTTTGAGATAGATTACAGGCCACCTTGCACTATAATCTACCATGACGAGAACGATCACTCATTCCCGAGTATCTACGTTTCGCAGGGAAATGGAACGAAAATCCAAGTATGGAAGATATATTCGTTAAATAAATAATTATTTGCGCAGCATCAATGTTCCTTTTGATCTTTTCGACTTTACTTTCATTTGGGCAGTGCTAATAATGATCCCGGCATTTTATTATTTCAATATTTTCGCTTGATACCCTGTAGATAAGCCTGTGCGTTTGTGTAATTCTTCGACTCCAATAACCCGAAAAATCACCCTTTAGAGGTTCAGGTTTGCCAAGCCCCCTGAAAGGATCATTTTGGATATCCCTCAGTAACAAAATGATTTTTTGCACTATTTCGAAATCTTCATTTATCCATTCATTATACTCTTTGAAGGCACCTGGGGTGAAAGTTATTTTTCTCATGCTCTTTTACGTAAAGAATATGCCTCTAGTTCCTCCATTGTGAAGGTAGTAAGATTATTACCCAGCTCAAGGTCGTGTTTTGATTGTTTCAGGGAATCGTAGTATGCATTTTGTCTGTCATCAAAAGTTAATGTCAGTTCCACATCCTCTTTACCCTGAAACAACGCTTTTAAATGCTCTACAAATCCAGCATTTAATTCAGACAGCTTAATTTTAATTATGGCATCCATAAAAAACCTTTGTACAAAAATAGCACTATTATTGCAAATAGATAATTTCAACCCAATGGCTATGTTTAATCCAGCCCACCCAGGCGAACTAATAAGGGAAACGATAGAGGCATTAAAAGAAGAAACGGGTAAGGCGTTAACAGTTGCAGAAGTAGCAGAGAATCTACAAACAACGAGGAAAAATCTATCAGCAATTATTAATTGCAAGCAGAGTATCTCGCCAGAAATGGCTATCAAACTGGCTGCAGCTTTTAGAAATACCACTC
>CANBTK010000143.1 GCA_947372365.1 Flavipsychrobacter stenotrophus
AGGCAGTATGTTTGCAACATTACCAGATGGGTCAAGGTAAGTATTGTTGCTAGGGTTGTAAGTATAGTTTACACCATTAACCCTGGTAATTGGGTTGGTTTTATCTAACTTAAGGTTACCGTTGTCAACACTGCTCACTAACTGGCGCATTTGCTGCCACAGTGATTGTGTACCACCAAGGTTCTCCTGTGCTACGAAATACTTTATTATCCTCTGCTGATAATAAAGGCCGAACTCGATATTGTGTGTAATGCCAGCTGCTTTAAGGTCAAAGCCTGCACTTACAGTAAGTGCATATTGGTTAGAATTCTGGTGCTGGTAGTAAGTCTGTGTAGAACCAGGGCTTGTAAACAGGCCATAGGTAGCAGATGGCTCATCACCGTTTGCTAAAGCATTTTTTGACTGAAGCTGGTTGATAGTAAATGGCAGGTTATCATTCAGTGACCTGTAATACTGGCTGGTATAGTTAGCCATTACAGGGTTCAGTTCAGACCTTGTGAAACTAATACCGGTTGGTGCTGTTACGAATAATGTAGTTGCCTGCCTGCCGGTTACTGAGTCTAAAGTGTTAGGAGAGTAGAAATCCTTAAAGCCCTTTGTGAACTTACCAATGTAACCATAGTTAAAGATGTCTTTTTTGAATTTTTCGTCTTCAACAATAAATGATGTATTTTGGTAATCAACCTGAACATCATAATAAGCATTTGAAATGATGTTGTGCTTGCTGGTATCAGTACCGCCGCCTTGCTTACCGAATTTCTGCCTGAAGTGAATGTAACCACGTCCATTATAATCGTGCCTTATTGGTGTAGCCTCAGGTGCAAACAAGTTCCTGCTCCTGCTGTACTGGTCAGCCTTAGTGTAACCGAAGTTACCACCTGCAGCAAGGTACATATTGTCAGACAGTTTGTAATCTAATTTACCATTGAAGCGAAGCTCCCTGGTTACGTTGTGAGGTGGCTGCTTAACGCGAGTCAACTGGTCAAGCGTAACATAGTTAGATGCATAGTTATATACTGGCTGGCCGCTGTTGTCAGAAACAATTTTCAACGGATTTTTCTGCAGGTTGGCTAAAACGTCGCCTTTGGCAACATACTCATTGTTATACGTAGGGTTCCTGTTATGGTCATTGTAATAATCGGCACTTAAAGAGAAGCCCATTAAACCTTCTTTTGGTTTAGTAGAGTCCTTTGGGTGCTTCCTGATGATTGGGCCGCCTACTGACAAGGAAAGCAGGTTATTGTTGTAGCCATCTAATGAAGTTTGCGCCCTTACGCTACCGCCCAATTTAGGGGAAACACCGGTAGATGTAATGTTGATAACCGCACCGGATACGTCACCGTAGTTGGCAGGGATACCAGATGCAATAACTTCAAGCTGTGCAGTAGAGCCTTGCGCCATGTTTACACCGGCTGAACCCTGTACCTGCACACCATCTATGATGTACACGTTACCTGAAGTACGGCCACCGTCAGAACTAACGTCAGCACCGCGCTTGCTTTGGTAGATACCAGGCGATAATGCCACAAGGTCGGTAGTTGATGTGGTAGGCTTGGTTTTGATTTCCGCCGCCGTAAGGATAACGTTGTTCTTGTAAGGGTCAATAAGCGGCTTTTTATAAGCTATAATTTTCACCTCTTTCAGGTTTGTACCTTCGCCTGAAAGGGTAAAATTCTGCCCAGTTTTTTGCCCAGGGGCGACAACCACACCTGTTATTGTTTGTGTCCTTTTACCGGTATAAGACACGGTAACATCATACAAACCCGGGTCAAGAGGCTTGGCGCTGTACTTGCCATCATAGTCGGTAACTGTACCTGCCCTCAATATCCCCCCCTGCATAACCCTTACAGAGGCATTGATTAAAGGCTCTTTTCCCTCTAAAACAGTACCCAGAATTTCCTGGGCCATTGCTGATCCCGACAGGCCTACCAAAACAAACAAAAGGACGTGACGTAATGTGCGATTCATATCTAAATTAATAAATTATTAGCAAATGTGGGCGTAAAGATAAAAAAAACTGTTAAAAATACTCCGGCTAAGAAATATATTTTCCATTTACCTTTCAAAACCCTGTGTTAACTAAAAGTCAACTTTTTGTTAAACGCCTACTTAATAGACGAAGGAAAGGTTAAATTCCTTGGGTAAAACCCAAAAAAATATTTTTAGACGCTGTAAAATCAAATCAAATTAATTTTTTCAACAAGCGTTTTACTCATCTTATAAAGGGCTTCAAAAGTATATCCCGCAATATGGGGGGTGGTTATTACGTTATTCATCGTTAGCATTTCCTGAAAAAAACTGTGCATTTCGGGCTTCATTTTCGATATCGGCTCCGTTTCGTAAACATCCAGGCAAGCGCCAATTACCTTATTTGCTTTTAGCCCCTTGTACAATGCGCTGATAGAAACTACGTTGCCACGAGAGGTATTAATAAGAATAAATGGCTTCTTCATTGACTGTACAAATGCATCATTAAAATAATGGGCTGTATCTGGCTGCTGAGGCACATGGAAACTAACAATATCTGCCTGCTCAAAAATCGGCTCAAGGCTATCGCAATTAATAATGCCGCCAGGGATGTTGTTGCGGTTGTATTTGTCATAAACCATAACCCGCATATCAAACCCTTGCAATTTCTTTGCAAGTGCCCGCCCGGTATGCCCAAACCCAATGATGCCTATAACTTTGTTTTCTAATTCTATACCCCGGTTCTCATCTCGCAGCCATACCCCACCCTTCATTTCGGTATTGCTTACCACTACCTTCCTTACCAGCGCTAACAAAAGCCCCAGGGCATGCTCCCCTACTGCATTACAGTTGCCCTCCGGGCTGCCAATACACGCTATACCCTTACTTTGGGCATACTTACAATCTATAACTTCCATGCCAGAGCCCATCCTGCCAATCCATTTTAGCGAAGGTGCTGCGTTAATGAGGCTTTCATCGAGCTGTAGCCTTGTTGATGTGATAACACCCTCACAATCAGCTATAAGGCCATAAGCCGATGCCTGTGTTATGCCTTCAGCCAATACGCACTCATAACCCAATGCTTCCAGCCCTTCCAGAAGCACTTTATGCACTGGCGCGGCAATAAGCGCCTTTTTATTGTTTTTCATGAAAATACTGCTGGTAAAGGCCCACAAAATCGGCAACAGATAATTGTTCTGCCCGCTTATCCATTATTTTATCGGCAAGTGCCGATGGCGGCACAACACTTTTTAACGCATTGCGCAAGGTTTTCCTTCTTTGGTTAAAGGCAGCCTTGACCAAAATCATAAACCTCCTTTTATCATTGATTTCAAATGGATTATGGATGTTCGTAAACTTCAGCACGCCACTTTTCACTTTTGGTGGTGGTGTAAAGCAGTTTTCATGTACCTCAAACAGGAATTCGACTTTGAAGAAAGCCTGCATCAGCACGCTGAGGATACCATAGGTTTTGCTGCCCGGCCCGGCTGCAACCCTTAACGCGACTTCTTTCTGAAACATACCTATTACTTCATTCACTGAAGGTTCCCACTCCAGTACTTTAAAAAGAATGGGCGATGATATATTATAGGGGAAATTCCCAATGACGCTAAAGCTATCGCTGAACGGCTGCTGCGCTTTAAGTATATCGCCGGTAATCACCTTGCCTTTAAGTTCGGGGTAAGTTTTTTCAAGGTAGGCCACCTTTTCTGTATCTACCTCAATAGCCAGGTAGTTGGCATCCGGTATCTCCTTGAGGTATTTAGTGATGGCACCACCACCCGGCCCCACCTCTAAAATATTAATGCCTTTACTTACGCCAAGCTGGGCTACAATTTTCTGGCACACATTTTCGTCATGAAGAAAGTGCTGGCCCAAACTCTTTTTGAGGGTGTACATCCTGCAAAAGTCAAAATTAGTACGCCAAATGCCAAAAAGAATTTTCACACGATACCACCCTGCTGAACATAAACCTGTCCTACACAGGGTATTATGCCTTAAAAACTCACGCCTGTATGCCAACGCCCACACCCATTAGCCCCCAAAAACGCCAAATATTGACCGTTCGTGAAGTTTTTTGACCGTTCGTGAAGTTTTTTTGGACAAGGCATACCAGACTCTGTAAATTACACTAGTTATTTTATTGTGAACAAATTAAAAATGTGATGTATGAAGCCTATAACAATTGCGGTGTCTGTTTTCTTGCTACTTTCCTATTTCGTGATATTTATTATCAATCTGTATTTCATCTTTAAGTACCTTGACTTTATATGATTTTTCCTTAATGAGAACTAACTAAGTAGCAATAAATGACTGTTTTCCACACAATGAGCCCAAAAATTACCGTCAAAAAGTTGGAAACATCAAAAGTGTTCTGTAAATTTAAATTTAGCTAACTTTAAATACAAATAATTGCCTATCATACAACAACAATTTATTAACTTATACTTGTAATCAACATGCAAATCAACTCTCACAAATTCCAACGGTTCCGATGTGTTTAGCCTCCTGAAAACACTAAAAGAAACACACAATATTCACATTTAACTCAATAGTTATGACTACCTCTACTCCAACCAACCTTGGGCTACCAAAAGTATTATTACTTTTCGTAGCCATTTTTTTTGCATTTAATGCAAATGCCCAATTATCGGGCACTAAAAATATTCCGGGCGACTACGCAACACTTGGTGCTGCTATTGCGGCGCTAAACAGCAGTGGCGTTGCTACCGGCGGCGTAACGCTCAACGTAATAGCGGGTAACCCGCAAACGGCACCCGTGGCAGGCGGCACGGGGTCGGATGCCTCGGCAATAGGTGCGGGCTACGTAATAAAAATTACCAGTGCTGTACCAACAGCATCGAACCCCGTTGTCATACAAGGCAACGGAAACACTATAACAGCATCCGGCCTCTCAACAGCATCTAACTACAATGATGCTATTTTTACCATAGCAGGCACCAGCTATATTACCATTAACAACTTTGTAATGAACGACAATGCAGCCAATACTACGGTTGCAGCATCTAACAACAAAACAGAAATTGGGGTAGCTATTGTGCGTGGCAACGGCACAACACTCGGCTCGCAGTACAATACTGTCAGCAACTGTACCATTACGCTGGGGCAAGGCGCGGCTTATACCAATACCGTGGGCATATATGTCAATTCCAGCAACAGCTTTAACGTTGCCTATGCCACTGCTACGGCAGCAACATCGGCAGCAGGTGCTAACAGCTACAATTCATTTTACAGCAATACCATTTCCGGCGTAACATGCGGTATCACATTAATAGGCACGTCGGGCTTTAATGACGTCGGCAATGTAGTTGGAGCATCAGGCCAGGGCAACACAATAACGCTCACTCCCCGCACCGCTGCCATGACTATGACCACTGCGTATGCTAATTATGTTAAGACCAGGCAAGAAGGCATCTTCTTACTCAACAACAATTCATTTTTTGCACAGTACAACAGCATAAGGCTCGCAACCGGTGGTACTACCAACACGCCCAATAACGGCATCTTTGCCAGCACATCGGCCAGTGGCGCATACACCAATACAATCACCAACAATACTATTTCGCTCACCACCGCTACAGCGGCTATAGCTTTGAACGGTATACAAAATACTTCTGGCAACTCTAGCGCAACGCTGAAACTGGATAACAATACCATACGCGATACTGCAACTACCGGGGCCAACGTAGGTATATCGAATACTGCAGCGGGAGTTACTATTAACGCTAAAAATAACAACATAAGGCTCAGCAACACTACCGGTGCTGTAACCGGGATTACCAGCAGCGGGGCTGCCACTACAGTTAATATGAATAATGACACATTAACTGCTGTGTCTACTACTGGTGGCGTAACCGGCATATTGCAAGTGACAGGTGCCGTAACAACCCTGAGCATGGCAAGCAACAGGGTTACCATAACAACCGGAGCAAC
>CANBTK010000144.1 GCA_947372365.1 Flavipsychrobacter stenotrophus
TGCCACCTACCGCAACTGGAATGGCTATGGCAAAAAAATTCAGTTTGAGGAGGGTGTTGATGTTATGGAAGCTTTTAGCTTACTGCCCGACCCTCAAACAAATGGCGGGCTGCTGGTAGCAGTAAACCCAGGCGCAGTGGACGAAGTAATGCAATTGTTTGCCAGCAATGGTTTCGGTGCATTCTGCACCCCCATTGGGCAGTTCATCCCTAAGGCTGAGAAAGCAATAATAGTAAGGTAAACCGAGTATGCGAATAGCATCCATGCATCCCCAGCGTTTTCCCGTTCCGCTACCCAGAAACAGGTAAGCCAAATACCCGCATGTTAAATATGTAAGGGTATAAGGCTGTAATATTTGCATCTTAATTTAATTGTGCATATTTTTATTACTTATTGCGGATTTTCAGCCTTATGAAATATGCCAATCTGAGATGCGTGATAAGAATGTAAGCTTTGTTGAGTTGCAGGGTATACTGGAGTATGTAAGCGACGGTATAGTTTTGTTTAATAGGGATGGGGTGGTTACCTGGAGCAATAAGCCTTTTGAAAAGTTTGCTGCTTCGCTGGGGTTTGATGCCTATGGTACGCCTATGGAGGCAATTAGCAGTATGTCGGGTGCCGGCCTTCCGGCAATAGCCATGCAGGTAGGCGCAAGTGGGGATGCCCATACGTGCGAAGTATTTATTCCATCGCATAATTTATGGTTTTTAGCGCAACTATCGCCCTGCGACGGTGGCGTATCGTTGCTCATGCGCGACATAACAGAACAAAAGGCTAGTGACCATGTGCTGATTGACGAGCGCAACTTGCGCATACTTATCAATATTACCGACCATCCTATATGGCTGGTTGATGTGAATTGCAATATTGTTATCTGCAACAATGCCTTTAAGAAATGGATACTCAATTTTGCGGGGAAAGAAATAGGCAATGGCGATAATGTCCTTGACGAAGGGTTGGATGAAATGTACCTGAGTAAATTGAAAGCGTGCTTCCAACTGGCTTTGCAAGGCAAAAATTTTACTGCAATAGAGGATATTAAAGTGGGCAATGAAATTAAATTTACTACTATAAATTTTAACCCGGTTTTTGATAAAGGCGGTGCAGTAGTGGGTATCAGCTGCCACGCATCAGATATAACCGACCACCGCAAGAACCTTTCCCAGATTGAAGCCCAGACAAATTTATTGCTGGAAATCGCTAACATACAGTCGCATAAAGTAAGGGGGCCGGTGGCTACGCTTTTAGGGCTGGTGCAGATTTTTAATTTTGAAGATATATCCGACCCCGGCAACATGGAGGTAATGAATGGGGTAGCTGAGGTAACGTCAAAGCTGGACGAAATTGTTAAGGAAGTAATTCGCAGCATCAACCTGCTGAGCTACCGCACGGGCAAAAGCAGGGAATAGGCGGTGTACGCTTCGCTGTAATCCCCCAAAAGAAAAACCCCGCCAGAGCAGGGTTTCAGTAATAGAAATATTTTGAATGGCGCTTATTTCCTTTTGCCGAACAGGCGTAACAGCAACAGGAAAAGGTTGATGAAATCGAGGTAAAGGCTGAGCGCGCCCATAACCATTAATTTACGTGTGTCGCCAGCGGCAGTACCCTGAAACTCAATGCCTGCACCAATGCGCTTTAGCTTCTGCACATCGTAAGCGGTAAGGCCCAGGAATACCGCAACACCCACAATACTCAAAATGTAGTTGAGCGTATCGCTGTGCATAAAGAAGTTAATCATTGAGGCAATAATAATGCCCACAAGGCCCATCATCATCAGCGAGCCAAATGAAGTAAGGTCTTTTTCGGTTGTATAGCCCATTACAGCCATTACCCCGAACATTGCTGAAGCGGAAGCAAAGCAGCCCATGAGTGAACCGGTAGTATAAGTAAATAAAATAGTACTCAGGCTCATACCCATAACGGCAGCATAGGCGATAAACAGGGCAGACAGTGCTGAAGAAGAAAGCTTGTTAATGCCGAAAGACATAATCATAACAAATGCCAGCGGCGCAAATGCTACCAGCAAGCCCGGCATTGTTAAGGCGAGGCCGCCCCGTGCAGTTTGCACATATAATAACGAAGCCAGTTCTGCATTAACAGAAAACAGGAAAGCAAAAATTGTAGATACGCCTAATGCAGCAAACATCCACAAAAATACCCCTGACATAAATTTCTTTGATATTGCCCCGGCAGGTATCTGCTGGCTATCAAGGACAGTGTAATTTGAAAACCCCTGCGTTTGATTGTAATTTTCCATTTTGTTTTTTAGTAATGTTCCGTAAAGTTAAACAATGCAATTGTCATTATACTCATCTTTAGAAGGCGCACTTTGCGTTTTAACGTCTTTTTAAGCCAATAGTTAAAGTGCTAAGTGAGGTTCTGTTAAAGCTACAACTATTTTCTTTCGTGCCGGTAGCACGCTTCAAGCGATAAGAAAAAACTGCTGCTGAGTTTTTCCGTAACCACTTTGTTAGGCAGTTTAATTGTAGCGGCGCTCATGGGTGCTGCATAAGTGGGCAATAGGGTAAACAACCATGATTCAGTACGGTAAGTAACCTTGGCGCTGAATTCAAAAACCAGTGGCTTATTTTGGCCCGCATTCGATACTATTTCCCTGGTAGTAAATGCTTTGTTTTTCTTTGTCAGCTGCGCAAGCAAGTAGTCGTCGTAATAATGCTGGCTGCCAGCGTAAAAGGCTACGGCAGGGTAGGCGATTAACCTGCTGCTGGCAAACCGGAAATTATGGCCCAGCACCAGCCCCATCACATAATCATTTGACTTGGCGCGGTTTACCGCAAAAATTACGGTAGGCTCCACTTTTTCGCTTTTGTACGTGCAGTATAGCGATACATTTGTTTTAATGGATGCCCGCACACCGGGGCTGTTTTTATAGTAGAAATACCTTTCAGCCGAAACCCCGGTAAGTATGCGCTTGCCAAATGAACGGTCATAGCCTAATTCCAGCGTTAGTAAATCGAAGTGGCCGGCTTTTTTAGTTGGTGCATAGGAAACAATAGCTTTGCCGTAAAGCCCGTTATGCAGCTGGTAACCTATAAATGGGCTTATATAGGGCAGTGCGGCAGAATCATGCCTGCCCAGGTACACATTATTACTCAGGTAGTTAATGCCTGAGCTGAAGTAGGTGAGCTCATCGAAGGGGTCCTCGTCATATTCTTTGCCTTTATAATAAAGCCCATCCTGCCCATAGCCGGAAGCAATGCAGGATAGCGCAAACATAAATAGCAGCCATTTTTTCATATTGAAGTATAATTTCCCCAAACAAATATATACAAGTATCGGGTTAAGGCAATAGGTGCGCACATAAACGAAGAAAAGGCTTGTGGTTTGCTACCTTTTCCGCATGTGTTGGGCCGTGCACTGGGTTGTAATTTGTTAAAGGGATAAATGCAATAAATCAACCGGAAAATAGTTATTTTGTATCCGTCATGCCTAATCTTTACATTATTTCAGGTTGCAATGGTGCAGGCAAAACAACTGCCAATTTTACCATACTGCCCGATATACTCGATTGCAGGGAATTCGTAAACGCAGATAATATTGCATTCAGCGTGTTGCAGAGCGAGTGCGCAAAGGCGGGCATAATATACCTGATGAAGTTGTTGTACGCAGGTATTATAAGGGGTTAAGCAATTTCTTTATGCTGTTTAAGGCGGTTTGCGACAGGTGGATATTTATTGATAATTCGTTTGGGATACAACAGGTTATTGCGGAGGGTAGCGGCGAATTTGTAAATGTGATAGAAAATACTGAACTTTGGTCAATCGTAAATAACCAATCGCATGGGGCTTAAAAAAGAGGATATCGAGTTTTTTGATAAAATAAAGCATGGGCTCCAATTGGCTGTTGATAGGCTATATGAACAGAAGGCTGCCAATAATGAGCCAGCGGTTGTGAGTATAAATGGCGAGATAAAATGGATTGATGCCAGGGACGTTTTAAACGCCAGAAAGAATAAAAAATAGCATTCACCCTAAGGTATTTCTCCCTTCAATTTCGGTACGTTTCAAATTATTTTTGATAAAAGGAAAAAAAAGTGCGTACGAAATGAAATTATTATTACCTTTGCAGTCCCAAAAATAAATTAACATGGAAGCTGTAGCTTTTGTACATGCGCAATTAACTGCCAATAAGGAGTTCCCGAAATTCAAAGCGGGCGATAACGTAACTGTAAATTATAAAATTATAGAAGGTAATAAGGAACGTATCCAGTCATTCAAGGGCGATGTTTTAAAGCGCCAGGGTACTGCACATACACAAACTTTTACCGTTCGTAAAATGTCTGATGGCGTAGGTGTAGAGCGTTGCTTCCCATTATATTCCCCAAACATTGAGTCTATTGTTTTAAACAAATCAGGCCGTGTACGCCGTGCTAAATTGTTCTACCTCCGTGAGCGCCAGGGTAAATCTGCACGAATCAAGGAAAAGAAGCAAATACACGCAACAGCGAAGAAATAGTATTCTTTTATACAATATTGGAAAGGGTGTGCATTTGTGCACCCTTTTTTGCATTGTATAGCATACTGGAGCTATTTCGTGGCTTATATTCCCTTAAATTTGTAATGCTGAAAAAACGAAGACTATGTCTGACGCCATATTGTACGCGCACATCGGGGCATTGCCAGATAACCTAAAAGCCGAAGTGGCTGATTTTGTGGCATTTTTAGAAATGAAGCATTTGCGAAAAGAAAATGATAATCCCATACCTCAATGGCAGCAGGATG
Organism: Flavipsychrobacter stenotrophus; assembly: GCA_947372365.1. Taxonomy (GTDB): domain Bacteria; phylum Bacteroidota; class Bacteroidia; order Chitinophagales; family Chitinophagaceae; genus Flavipsychrobacter; species Flavipsychrobacter stenotropha_D. The sequence continues at coordinate 4,743 of CANBTK010000144.1, forward strand.
ATGCCCTTGCAAGGCTTGCTGAAATGGATAGAAATCCGGAGGCAGTTGTGGATTGGGATACCGCTATTGCCAAAATAAGCAAACTGGCGAAATGAAGCATTTCAAAGTAATTTTTTCCCCTAATGCTTTAACCGACATAGAAAAGGCTACTGATTACTATAACGAACAAAAAGCAGGCTTGGGAAAGCGTTTTGCGCAGCAAGTTCAATCAACATTAAAAACGATAAAAGGCAATCCTTATTTTTCTTCTATAAGGTAAAGTACTGCACGTTGTGCCACTGTCAAAGCCTTCCCGTTTATGGTACATTATCATGTTGACGACGAAAAAAGTACAATAAAGGTACTTTCAGTTTATAATACCTACAGGGAGCCTATAGAGTAAGGGTTATGCTGGTTTCGTGAAACAAGCCTTATACCGAGCACCTGGGTAAATCTGCACGTATCAAGGAAAAGAAGCAAATACACGCAACAGCGAAGAAATAGTATTTTTATACAATATTGGAAAGGGTGCGCATTTGTGTGCCCTTTCTTGCATATGTGCACGTTTCGAGGTTTTGATGGCCGGCTACTATGCCTCATGTTGTTTTGCCTGCCGATCGCAGTTTTCAGCATAAGAAACATTGGTATATTTTGTGGTGTTACATTAACATTTTCTACAACTTCAAATCCCAATTATTCTCCCTACCTTTGCGCACATTTTTAATAGTTTGGGCATAGTCTATGTCAGAAAAATATAACGAATATAAGGGGTTAAACATGCCATCCATCGAGCAGGCGATGCTCGGGAAATGGAAGGCTGATAAGTACTTTGAGCAGAGCATGGAGCAGCGCAGGGATAATGAGCCATTCGTATTTTACGAAGGCCCACCCAGCGCCAATGGCATGCCCGGCATACACCATGTTATTTCACGTACATTAAAAGATTTAGTGTGCCGCTACAAAACCATGCAGGGCTACCTGGTGGAGCGTAAAGCGGGCTGGGATACGCATGGCCTGCCGATAGAGCTTTTTGTGGAAAAGGAACTGGGCATTACCAAGGAGGATATTGGTAAGAAAATAAGCGTAGAAGACTACAACAAGAAGTGCCGCGAAGTGGTAATGCGCTACAAGGACAAGTGGGAAGAGATTACCGAAAAGATGGGGTATTGGGTGGATATGACCAAACCGTATATCACATTCG
>CANBTK010000145.1 GCA_947372365.1 Flavipsychrobacter stenotrophus
TTTCATGCATATGCTTGGGGCCGATGCACTGATGGCAGAAGCAAATGCCCGGTATTTTGTCAATAAAAAGGAATTTTTTAATCCGGATGCTTATAGCTTGATGGACGATGGGCGTTCTGGGCTGCCATCATTTTGGACCTCGTCGGCATCGCCAAACACTATTCCTGATTATTTTACCAGCATTTTTAAGGGATTCAAGTTCCCATTACCTGTTATCAATTCTTCTCCTCCGGCAATTCATCCCCTTGGTGATGAATATGGGTTGTTTGATACAAGCGACTTTTTAGATTATGCAGCGGCAACCGCATCCTCTTCATCTCCTCCAATTCCGAGATATGACTGGATACAAAATGCCTTACGCATTTTTAACATCAATTTTATGGATTCGGCTAATCCTTACAAATTAATTGGAGGAAGTGTGTATGACATGCCATTACCTGTTGGTTCAGGATTGCCTTATATGTCTTCTTATGCGGGAAACTATATACAATGGCTAAATAATCCCTCCACTTCGCTGGCTTCTATATGGAATAATAACGCCTTCGGAACAATGCCATCAAGGTCGTTATTGTACTTACTCATGCGTCAATCAGTACTGCTCACTTATCGTGAAAGTGCGATGGATGTGTTGGAAGGATTAGTACGGCCCGTTAATCCAATTATATCTCATAAGAACGCCATTTTTGCGAAGAATACCAGGAAGGCAATAGGCAGCCCAGAAAGCGTGATGCTGCAACTGCTAAAGACAAACTGGGCTGGTTTACCGCTGAATAAATGGTATTTCCTGTTTAAAAATATTAATGATATTTTTAACAGCGCGTCTGCGTTCAACACCTCTAATGCTGCGCTATCATCACCACCGACACCATACGATTTTTCGTTGGCAGCAGAAATATTTAATAAATATGCGCGAGCTTACGGAACTACGTTCGTCCATCAAGAATATGATTTTGCCGCAATTTTTAACCATTATCAGAAGAATTCGCTCACAGCAACTTCAGGGAGTACCGGCTCAATTGACCCCAAAAAAGATGTTGATATTGTGGGTGATCCTTCAGCAGCGGGGGCGCATTTAACTTTTACGTCGGGAGCAGCAAATCAAAATTGGGATAAAGTTGTGTTAGGTGAATACCTTAGAAATGCATCGTCGCCAATCACGGATCTTGACAATAGGACAGATAAGACTAACATTAAATCGCTGAATGGAGCTCTCGCAAAATTAGCGAATGCTCCTTCGGGTGATCTGGACAATTTACTAAGAGAACATATTGATCTGTGTACCTATCGGTTGGATGCCTGGAATTATGGGATGGTTAACAAGCGACTTTGGCAAATAAGGGGGACGGATTCAGAAGATGATTCGAGCCCTACTGGTAATAAAGGTATTTACCTGGGAGCTTATGGTTGGCTCTTGAATGTGCGTCCTTCCGACGGTAAATTGCCTATTGCAAGTAGTATTTTGCCGTCGAGCCTTACTGATAGTACATCTACAGAGCCGATCTACTATGAAAAAGACAATTTAGGGTTCATCCATACACCGTCTTTAACCCATGCACTTACTGCTGCGGTGCTCAGGAGTGGGTACAAATCAGATGCGAGTGATGCAGATAATCGTTTTGCAGTAAACCTGACCTCGGAAAGGATAAATCTGGCGATGTGGTTATTGGAAGGAGTAAGAAACGGACAAACGGTAAATGCAATGCTCGGGTATATGTTTGAACGCAATTTACATGACCGGTATATGTTTTCTACACCTGTAGAGCTCGACAAATATATTTATCTTTTCAGGCAAAAATTCCCCTTGTCGGATCCTGCAAATATAGAGAACAACTCACATTTAACAGGGGGGGATCTGACCTCTTCTCCGCCAGCGACAAATAACAGACCGGTAAATGTTGTAGATGGCGTTGAATTGCTTAATGCCTTCAGAAGTAAGTTTATTTTCCTGATCAATAACTGGCCTAAAAAATCACTTTTTGAATTTAATAACACCACAGTTCATGGAACAGACGGATACAATGGCTATCAAACATTTGATGCATTCAGGACCAGCTTTGGTCTGACTTATATCCCTGCAGCCGGTTATGCTGAAGCTGATGCTATTTTCGCAGAAATTGACCGTATCGCTAATGCGGTTGATGCATTAGGCGACCTAATGGTAGCTGAAGGTATATTCCAGGGCGCAAAAGGCAATTTTGACAGGACAGGTGCAGTTTTTGAGTCGCTTACCGAAGGCAAAAACCCTGTTTCGCCTGAAGTTATAGAAACACCAATTGCAGGCGTGAAGGTTAATCATAAACTGGCCGCTATGGTAACTCCTCTGGCTTATGATGCAACGTATAACGTTATTCCTACCGCAAGTAGTGATGATTGGTATATTGTCGGCCCATTCAGTAGTGGTGCGACCTCATATGCTTCTTATATCGTTAAGACCAGGTTGGGATCGTCAACGGCGTATGCATTTAATGTTTGGCCACATATGATTCCTACATACAGGTCAATCGCGGAGCCGAATTTGAATAATTGGATCGGAAATATTCTTTACTATCAAATTTATGATACCTCGGTCGTTACCTTGGATAATTTCCCGGAACATGTAGTGTGCAAAGCTAGTTTTACTATTTCAGGAACCACCACGGAAAGGCTCGTCAGCATTTCCGACCTCAACCTTCAACCCTTGGACCTTGTTTATCTGGTTCAGGCAGGGGCATATACTGGTGAGATGCTAAATAGGATCACATTTCTGATGAGGAAGTTGTACATTAAGGGTATTGATGTAGCAATAAAAGTTGACTTTGGCAGTAAGTCGACTGGTTCCACGACGGCGAAGGCTTCTTTCGAAGAAATACTCCCCATGCTTACCGCTGTATCGCGTGTGATCAATAGTAGCCGGTGGATGAGTTCCTCTGATTTTGTTAGCCCTACAGTGCTGCCCACGACCGCTGTACCTTACGATCTTACTGAACTTAGCAACAGGTACAATGCAGCGAATACTGCATTAACAGCGTTGGGGGCGGCATTACCAACTACGTCAATAACAAATATTGATTTGTTCAGGAATAATCTTTTCCGGGCAGCTTACTTTGGTATCGATTTTGCGATACCTGATTCAGCTATAGAAACGACTTCAGCTACTGAGATCATTAACCGGTATCTGGTGCTTTCAACAAGGATCAAAAATGAAATAACCGACAGATTGAGTAAATTGATACCTTTAAATACCGCCCTGTCGATGACTAGCCCCCCACCGGGCGATGATACGAAAGCAAAAATATATGCCGACATGATATCTATCCTTTTCGGCGGAGGTTTCAAGGTTATTCCTCAATTTGTATTTAGTAATTATGCTGGTTTGCATCTGACGGTCAGAGACATGTTGACCGCAGAGGGTGCGACTACTGGCGCCTCGTCGCCTCCGGGTGGTAATATCCTCGATTTTTACGCTACGGATGACAAAAATGAGATGATGGACGAATGGCTATATGGCCTTGCGAGGGTAAAGGATAGTGTGGACAGCATTGAAACAATTCGGATGCTGGCAAGGGATGAGCATTCGACTGATCACCCGCTAAAGATACTTGGGCCTGTTCAGTTGCCGTATTCGATTGATGATTATTGGTTGGGGATGAAGTACGCACCTGCTTACAAGCCCGCATCCGATAAATTTTCAATCTCAATATTTGACCACATACAACTTGACTTCTTTGGCACAGTGCCAACAGTAAACTATTGTGGAATCATTATTGATGAGTGGGCAGAAACCATTCCGTTTGACGAGCAAACGACCGCTGTCACATTCAATTATGAGCAACCTCATGCCAAGCCGCCGCAAAATGTTTTATTGGCAGTAAACCCGCAGGTAATTCAGACTAAGTCGAAGGATGACAATGCAACTTCTAAGCCATGGCGACTTGAGGATCTTTTGCATACGCTGTTAGACACTATTGATATGGCGCAGATAAGAATGGTAGAACCTGATGATTTTAAAAGTGTACCTTTTAGTTCTACAGTAAAAAATCCATATACTCATGTTCCTGCTTCGTCAGTAGACACAGATAGGACAAATAAATTTGATGTTTTCAGATGGGTATTGCCAGCCATAGTAGGAGAAGTAACCCCTAACCATAACCTTGCCTATCAGGGCGCAGGGTCGGCGCAAAGTGTGTCATTTGACTATTTTCCAAATAACACAGGGCCCAGTTCTACGGGAAGCAGTACCACTGGGACTACGGGCACCGGGGCTGTAGGTATGAGTGGCTCAGTATTTGAGGCTGGCAGCGCGACTGGAGTTCCCCTGCCTGTGTCTGGATCAGGCTCTGTGACCGGATTCGGATCAGGCTTTGGCGCGGGTGAGTTGCATTTTGCAGGAGATATTGGTGAGGCGCATATAGAGGGGACCGCATTTATCCCATCAGGTAGTGGTACCTATGGGAAGACCTTTGACGAGTTAAGTGACGAAGCAATTCTAAATGATGCAAAGGTTCAGGATATGATAAGTAAGCACTTGGCAATGACCGAAGTAATTCAATTACAGGATAAACTAAATTCACTAACAGAGTAATTACAATGACATGGCACGTATAATTTCGACCGGTTCAGGGGCTCAGATCCCATTTTGGGCTTGGAATAGAATGGAAAGCAGACCCCGAAAACAGGATTTTTCAAGGGTATTGAAAGCAGAAATTCATGATGCGCTCTGGATGCTCGGGCGTCAGTGGCAAATGGATGAGTTCACAGGCAAGGACGCGGGCACAGGCGTTTTGGCAAGGGTGCAAATTGATCACCAGAAAATGGACGGCTTAGATAGGTATAATAACTCAAGTCCTTCGGCGTACAATTTCGCATCTCCCTTGGAGCCAGTTATTGAGGCTGTGTCTTATAATTGGAGCATTAAAGAAAGGCTACTGATGGGGAAAAAGTGGCTCTCAATTATGAATAAAGAAGCGACAGTGACTCATTCAATATCATCAGGTCAGTATACGAGTTTGCTTAACAGTTTTACTTCCAATCCGTACCCCAACGGATTTAAGTTACATGTTCCCGAACCTACCATTTCTTCTTCGGATCAGGATACGCATGCAGGAGCCGACATTTTTAACAGTAATGTGTTAAAGAGTTTTTTGGCGGGATCTGAATTTTCCAATTTGCTTATAGATGGAGGTGCCCTTTTTGAGGCACTAAGAAATGAATCTTCCTCTACGATTGATGGCGTTATCAGTGGTATTGTTGGAACGGATGCTGCATTTTCAAGCGGCTATTCTGTGTTGTGGAATGGCGTGGATTCCTTTGTGAAATGGGTGAACGCGATGTATAATCTTCCTACTTCTGGAGAAAATTGGGTGCCTGAACAACTAGAGTACAAATTTGATACTTACTGGCCTAATGAAGTTGCATCAGACCAATTGAAATTTCCTGTAAAAGCCTATAAAGGCGGTCATTTTGACTGGAATGCATTTACCCAGGATCTTACTGTTGTAGCTGGAACCGGGTTAACCTATACTGCTCCCACAAGCTTTGCGCAACAAATGGTTTTAGCCAGGAGCCACTTCCCGGGAATGCCAAGCAGCAGGTGGTGGGAAATGGAAGATGGCAAGGTGAATTTTTGTAACATAGATGCCGATACGACGGATATTGCTAAGATAGTTCTTACCCAATTTGCATTGATATACCAGGATGATTGGTTCCTTGTTCCGTGTAAAATACCCGTTGGTAGTTACTCGAGTGTGAAGGGAATAATTGTAAAGGATGTTTTTGGCGTAAAGAGTTATATCAGAAATTACTCGGCTGATGTCTTCCATGAAACCGCTGGGGTAGTTGATAGTATTTCAGAATCGACCGATGAATGGAAGAGTTGGAGATGGATGGATATCAGTGCAAACTCTAACTACATAAGTCAATATGCTCCGGTAGGTCGC
>CANBTK010000146.1 GCA_947372365.1 Flavipsychrobacter stenotrophus
TCGGCTACATGGTGTACCAGTTGCTGCACTGTCCAGCCGCCATCGCGATAGGGGGTTTGCAGCTGGTAGGCATCCATGTTTTCAATACAGGCATCCATCCACAGGGGCAGCACTTTAAGCACGCCTATCCATTCTTTCAGCAGCTCGGGTGAGTAGGCTTCAGGCCTTTTGTACCTGCCTATGGGGTACTTATCTTGCTCTAAACTATCGCTCATCAACTATTCTATTTATTGCGGTAAAGCTGGTCATAAAAATCTTCTTCAACAGTAGTGGGCAGGTATATTTGCGGGTTGCGCGAGTAGCGGTTGCGCTGCGAAAAATAGTTGTCCAGTATGTCGCCGCCATCGGTACACACAATCACCAGGTCTGCTTCCACATGCCTTGCCCGCTCCCTATATAACGATTCAAAATCCTCAATAGTATAATTGACTATGCCGGCATTTATAATTTCCTTATCGGGGTACTTCTCCTGTAGCAGGGAAGTTACCGTAAAAGGGTTATCGAGGAAGGGGTTAAACACTTTGCCATCGCCCAGTATCAGTATCCTTTGCTTTCTTTTCGGGAAGGAGATATTGTACCCCATGCGCAGGCCCTGTGCATTGCCTTTAAGGTGGTAAACAGTGGCTTTTTCTTTGTCCAGCACCTCATCTACATTGGGTGGCAGGTCGCCAAAAAGTGCTGGCTTTGGCTTTTTTGAAGGGTCTTTGCTGCTTTTCTGGCTCTGGTATTTATCTATTATTTCTGCCAGTTGTGCGGCAATAAAAGCAGCCCCTTGCTTAGTCCACACACCCTCTTCGGGAAACAAGGCGATATCCCCCAGTTCTTTAGTAGCCATCTTTTCCGATAGGTCGTAACAATCAAGGCCCAGGTTATCGCAGGTTTTTATAATAAATGGTATGCCATAGGTGTTAGCCAGGGTTGCGTTGCGGCCCACCTCGGGGGTGGCTATTACAACAATCAGCTTGGTACAGTCGTAATCAGTTTCTGTTTTCAGCGCAATCAGTGAAGCCTTATAGCGGCCCTGCAACTCAGTATACAGGCGGTTGCCCGAAATCTGCTGTAAAATCTCGTCATGCGGCACCTTGGGGAAATCGTCAATAACCTTTTCCTTACGGGCCTGAAACGCCATTTCGTTAATGGTGCGCTGCTTGCCTTTGCACCCGGCAAGGCAACCCAGCAGTATTACAGCCAGCACAACTGCAACTACATTTTTGACACCCTGGCCCGAATAACCCTTAAAACCGATTAAATGCCCTTTATTCAATACCTGATATAGCCCAGCTCAATAATTAGCTTTGCCAGCCTTAAAGTTAACCATAAAAATAAGTTTATTGCTTAAAGTTAACCTTAATACCCCCAAAACGGGGGCAATATGCCCATAACTTAACAAACAGCCGCTCCACATGGCTGCAAAAAATAAGGCAGCCGTAAATGGCTGCCTTATAATACATTATAAAATTTTAGTGTTAAATACTCTGGAATTGCCGCAGGAACCGTACATCGTTTTGCGAATAGAGGCGCAGGTCATTTACCTGGTACTTCACCTGCGTTATGCGCTCTACGCCCATACCAAATGCGAAGCCTGTATACACCTCGGGGTCTATGCCAAAATTACGCAGCATATTGGGGTGTACCATGCCACAGCCCAAAATCTCCACCCAGCCGGTATGCTTACACAGGTTGCAGCCACTGCCGCCACATACGGTGCAAGATATATCCATTTCGGCGCTAGGCTCGGTAAACGGGAAGTATGACGGGCGGAAGCGCACCTGTGTGCCTTCGCCAAACATCTCGGTAACAAAGTAATATAGCGTTTGTTTCAGGTCGGCAAACGAAACGTTTTTATCCACATAGAGCCCTTCGCACTGGTGGAAGAAGCAATGGGCGCGGGCCGATATAGTTTCGTTGCGGTACACACGGCCCGGGCATATAACCCTTATGGGCAGTGGCTGGCTTTCCAGTATGCGCGCCTGAGCCGATGAGGTATGCGTGCGCAATACCCATGCAGGGTCGCTGGATACATAGAAGGTATCCTGCATATCCCTTGCAGGGTGGTGCTCCGGCATGTTAAGCGATGTAAAGTTGTGCCAGTCGTCTTCTATTTCGGGGCCGGTAGCCACGCTGAAGCCTATCCTTTCAAAAATGGAAATAATTTTATTTTCCACAACCCTTAGCGGGTGGCGGGTGCCTATAGGCATAGGTGTGCCGGGCAGTGTATTATCTATAGCCGGGCCTTTGGCTGCTGTAGTTTCCTGCAGGCTTTTAAACGATTCGTACTTGCTTTCAGCCAGCATTTTAAAGCCGTTCAGCACCTGGCCGGCTTCTTTGCGCTCTTCGGCAGGTACGCTTTTCATTTCGCCAAAAAGCTGCTTTACAATCCCCTTAGCGCCCAGGAAGCGGATACGGTAATCTTCAAGCTCAGCAATATTTGCCGGAACAAACGAATTTATCTCTTGTTCAAATTGTTGTATTTGCTCTTGTAATGAAGCCATAGCTGGCAAAGATAAGTTTTTACGCTTTATCCCGATACAATGGGCTGCAAGGGTGCAGCAAACGCACTAAAACGAATAGGCCCGAAGGGTTGATATTAAGCAAAACACCGGAGGAGCGCCATATGTTTTCAATATATTTTATGCCACCCCTCCGGGGTTTTGCCCAAATTTTCACAAAATATGCTACAACAATATCATCCCTCCGGGATTTTCATGCCGATAGTTGCAATTTCAATGCGTTTGCACTGCCGCTGTGGAGCAATTCCATTGCTTGCAAAAACAATATTTCATGGCTTTCCCGGATGCAAAAATGCTTACCAATAAGGCTTGTAGGCGCTAACTGGTAAGCATGTAGTTATTTTAAAGGTGGTAAAACCCTAGTCTTCGTCGCTGATTACTATCTCACTGCCCTCGTAGTACCTTGTTTCCAGGTTATAAACGTCCCCTTTCGACATGATGTGAACAATAATGTTCTCCACAGATATGGGTGCGCCAAACTTTATGTCAGCTATATTGTTGTATTCAATGTTCTGCCCGTCAATAATAATGATACTGCCCGAGCCTATCGCCTTGAGGCTATGCCCCTCCGATACTATCATGCCTGTATCTTCGCCCAGGCCTATGCCTATGGCACCGGGCTGTGCTGCCACTGCCTGTGCCAGGCGGTTAAACCTGCCCCTTTTATCGAAATGGGTATCAATGATTACATTTTGCAGGAAACCGAGGCCGGTGGTTATCTTCACTTCCCCTTTCAGGTGGGCGAGGGCTGCACTGCCTTCGTAAATCATTGTGGTGCTCATGGCCATAGCCCCAGCGCTGGTGCCGCCAATAACGAACTCCTCGTCATGGTAGCGCTTTTTCAGCAGGTCAAGGAACTTGGTGCCGCCAAAGATAGAAGACAGCCTGAGCTGGTTGCCACCCGAAAACATAATACAGTCACAGGCTTTGAGGCGTTCCAGGTATTCGGGCTTCATAGCGTCTTCCCTGTTGCGTATGCGCAGGTGCCCTACATTGTTAATACCCAGCTTGCGGAAAGCGTCTATGTAGTTTTCGGCTACTTCATCGGGTATGGATGATGCTGTTGTTATCACCTCCACACAAGGGTCATCGCCCTTTATGAGGTTGGTTATATTTTTCAGGATACCCAGCTCAAAAAAATTGAGCCTGTTCCTTTGTACTATCCCTTTTTCAAGATCTGTACCCTTATCTTCTGCACCGCCTACAGCTATCAAATGGCCTTTAGGATATGTCACCTGTTGTAAATTTTTATTAAAATAATGCGCAAAACTAACCAACATTTTCAGGATTTATCATTTTTCCCGCATTTAAACCCCTTTTCTGGTATTAAGCAAATGCCGGTTTATTGCTGCCAATACACCAAATTTTAGCGGTTTTGGTACAATGTTAGCTTTAGGTTTTTAACTTTGGGCAATTGCCATAGCGGCGATGAGCGCCGGGCGAGCCTTATTTTTATGTTGGGTTTGCCAAGCCACTGCAACAGAAAAACATGAAGAAAATACTACTTTTAATACACCTTTTATTTTTTATGCATGGGCTGCACGCACAGGTAAAGCCGGGGGCCGAACCGCCCCCACAGCCGCGGGCGGTAGCCAAGCCCACTAATATAAGGGTGATAGAAGAGTATAATGATGGCAAGGGCAACCTGATACGCACCATACAATACGAACAAAACCAGCAACGCATTACTGAAACCATAATAAGGCCATTGCCTAAAACAGCCAAGGTAAACCTGCACAGGCTAATAAAAGGCGATACGCTGAACAAAGATTCGGTGGAAATAGCCATCAGCAAATCAAAATACAAAGTTGATGTGTACTACAAAAGGGAGATGATACGCTCCTACATAGCTGTTTTTGGGCCCCGGCCGCTTGAAAATAAGTGTATGGAAGGCGACAGGTGCACCCCTGAGGGCAGCTTTAAGGTTCAACGCAAAAACCCGGCGTCGCAATACAATAAATGCATGATGCTGGACTACCCCAACGATTCGGCAAAAATGAGGTTTAACGCACTTAAGGAGAAAGGCGCAGTACCCCAGAATGCCAAAATGGGCAGTAATGTTGGCATACACGGCATATGGGCTGGCGGCGACGATATGATAGAACTGGGCGTAGGCTGGACAGACGGCTGCATAGCCCTAAGGAACAAGGATATTGATGAGCTGTACACCTTTGTAGGCGTGGGCACCAGGGTAATAATAAGGAAATAGCCCGCCTACATCATTTGCCTTATAACCCGGGGCCTTTCGTGCAATATAGCACTACAGCGTCCGGCATTTAGCCATTCATACTATTTAGTGTAATTTTGCAGCCTAAAGGGTTGATTGCCCTTGCATTTGAATCACTGGCTTTGTGCCCTTCATTAGGTGGGTATCAGGTGGGGGTTTAGAAAAAAATTGTAAATTGTACCTATGAGCGAACGTATCATAACATTATTTGGTGAGGAAATTGTTCCTGAACAGCTGAAAGCTATAGGCAGGAGCCGTGCAAAAAAGAAAGTGGATGAAAAAGCTGATGAAACCGCCGGTAATGAAGTAAAGCCTGAAGAGGCTATTGAAGCAGCCCAAACTATAGTTGCGCCAGCTAACAGCGATGCCCAGCCTACAGCTATAACCATGGAAGCCCCCACTGCCTTAGCACATGAGGGAACGCCCATAGCTGCATTGCCAGGCGAAACTGCCGAAGCCATTGTTCCTGAAGTGGCTATTGCTACTGAAGTACCCGCAACCGAACTTGCTGCAAGTGCCACTGAAACAGAACCACAAATTATAAACGAAGTGGCGGAGGAGCCTCAGGAAGCCGAGGCTGTGGTAAAAGAAGTGGTTAAAAAAGAGAAGCCCACGCCAGCCATATTACCCGACGACTGGCAGGGCACCAAGCAATATTATTCTATTGGCGAGGTGGCAGATTTATTCAAGGTAAAGACATCGCACATCCGCTTCTGGACCAATGAATTTAAATTAAAAGTACGCACTACGCGCAAAGGCGACAGGCTCTATACCCCTGAGCAGATAAAAGAACTCAGGGCCATCAACAACCTGGTGAAAGAAAGGGGCTTCACCCTTAAGGGCGCGAAAAGCAGGCTGAAGGCTACTGAAAAAATGGAAGTAGAAACCGTGGACCTGAAACAGTCATTGCTGCACCTCAGGAATAAACTTGTGGCCATAAAAAATCAGCTCAAATAAACACCCCCATGATACGAACCCTTGGTTTTTTATTACTGCTTATACCTTTTATTTCAATGGCACAAAGCCCGGCTTACGATACCCTTCGGGATGAAAAAAACGGCTCGCTCATTATGCGTGGCAACGTCACTTTCGACGATTTAAATAAGGAGCCTTCCTTCGGCTGGATGCAAACAGGGGCTGCTGAGTACAGCACCCATAGGAA
>CANBTK010000147.1 GCA_947372365.1 Flavipsychrobacter stenotrophus
CGCTGGTTGTGCCATTGCTTAACCTTGCAACGTACATGCCTGGGGCAATTGATAAGCCAGTAACATTGATGTTCTGGTTGCCACGGTTAGCAGCTATGTTTTCGGTATAAATTTTACGGCCTACCATATCAGTAAGTACCAGTGTGTAGTTGCCTGCATCTTCAGCATCAAAGTTAAAGCTGATGTTGCTTGTTGTAGGTGTACCAGTAACAGTGAAAGGAAGCGTGCCATTAGCAGTTACGTCATTAACGCCTGCAGTACCGCTCCATGTAAGGCTGAAGTTGTCTATAGCAGTGCTTGCGCGGTTGCCTGTGCCACTTGAAAAATCAAGGGTAACAATACGGAAGTAAACAGCAGAGCTCTTGTTGTCAAGCGCTGAACCGAAACTTGCAGTAATTGCATTGTCAGAGAAAGTATTGCCACCAGTTGTCATAGTACCAGTTGTTGTAGCTGAAGTCCATGTACCAGTAGAACCAATCTTGTACTGCAATTTCCATGTAGTAACACGTGGGCTTGAAGTATCTAATGACTGTAATTTAAAAGAAGCAGCAAGGTTAGTGATACCACCAGTATTGCTTACTTGAAAAATGAAAGCCGCACCTGAATCCAGGTTAGGGTGTGAGCCATTTGTTGGAGAAACCTGGCGAACGCCCATTGCACGGTTAGTGATTGTTTGCTGTGCAGTGCATGAAGTACCGGCAGTTGCTGCTGTTGCAGATGCATAGTTCTTAAAGCCACCACCTACTACTGCGCTGGTTGCACATGTAGTATCGTTAAAGATACCATAAGAAGTAGAGGTACTGAATGTTTCAAGCGTACCAATTGATGTAGCGCTTGAACCGCTGTAAACACTCCAGCCAGTAGGTAAGCCAGAACCGATAGCGTCAAAATTCTGGGAATAAGGAGATGCGCCAGACAACCAATATTGTGCATTAGAAGCAAATGATGAGGCTACAAGGAAAGAAAGTAAAGCTAATTTTTTCATACTATTTGTTTTTTGAGTTAAAATTCGATTTTGGGGCAAAGTTAATGGTAAAATAGGCAAGAAAAACCTGCCATGCATTATTTTATAGGTTATGGGCAGCGGGTACTGTACATTTTAACATCTGTAGTGTCCCTTATTATCAACTGCAGCGTACCGCCATAGATAGAGCAGATACCCGTAATGGAGCCATTGCCAACTGGTGTTTTATAAGGCTGGAAGTTGCAATAACCACTTGTCCTCATGATGATAGCAGCAGAATGGTCGCATTTTTCAATGGTCCTGTTAGTGGCTGAAGCTGAAGCACTTGGGTCGGCATAAGAAACATTGTTAGATGCAGCATCGAACTGAACATCGGACAATGTTATCAAAGTACCCAGGTATGCATTAGGGTTGCCCTTTATCTGCTCAATAGTTACGCCCTTAGCAGTAACAGTAGTATTGGGGTAAGAAGCCTTGGTGATGTAGTTGCTGATTAAACCCGAAGGTATAGCCACAGTATTACCTGCCTGGTCAGCACTGTATACTATTTCAGGCAGGCCATTGTAGTTAGCGAGGGTAAGGCCTTTCAGCTTCAGGTATATCTTCCTGCCTACAGGGTAGTCGTTATACAGGTAAGCCTTATCCAGGTATAACACCAGGCCGCCGCCCGATGTATCTTCTATTACAATCTGTTTGTAGTAGTTGCCTGATTTATCGTCGGCTACTACTACCCCATAAATAGTAGTATCGCCTAAAACCCTTGATTTACCTGATGCCATATTAACACCCATATTTACTATCTGCTTAACAGATGCCTGAACTGGCAGGTTAGGGTCATAATGGATAGTGTCTGGTGGGTTATCGTAACTGTGCTTAACGCAGGAATTAATAAAAAAACCGCATGCTAATAATAAAATAGATAAACGGATGTGCTTCATATTTGCTTTTTAATTAGTATTAGAATCTGAAAGTTAAGGTTGCATAATAGTTGATACCGTATGCGTAAGCATATTTATTAGGGAATTTATCGGCATTATGATTGGCGTAATCATACCTCAACTGCTCATAGCCGGTTACTTTAATATTGGTATTGTTCAGTACGTTAACTACACCCAGGTTAAATATTGCGAGTGTTTTGTGGTGCAGTTTTTTGTACATGCTGGATATATCAAATGATTTGCCCACGTTAATATCGGCTGTAAATGCTGCCGGCAACACTTCCTGGCCATATATCTTGTTCCACTCAGGGCTGTTAATCAGTACCTTATCTGCAGCCTGCTGGGTGCGCCTGTCAGGGTTTACCTCTACATAGTTGCGGTCCATGTAGTTCAGGTTAAGGTTGGCATGCCAGTAGTTACGGGGGCGGTAAGAAAAATCAAGGCAGTAAATTGACTGCGGGCCTACGCCCAGGTAGTAGTTCTTAATATACACTTCCCTTGAAACCGCAGCTTTTGATGGGTCATTATCCTGATAAACGCTCACTGTAGGCCTATCGGTATAAAACGCCTGCCCAACAGCTGCCAGGCCGGTAACACTAAGCTCCCTTGTCAGCTTAACGCTGGCGCAAAACTCAACGCCTGTAGAGCGGGTATTGACACCCTGCATTACGTAGTTGATGAATGTATTGAATGCCGGGTCGTCATTAAAGAACCTTTTAATCAATGTGTTATCTTTTACATCATTAACATATGCTGACGCGCGCAGGTTGATGCGTGTTGATTTATGCATGAAGCCGAGCTCGGCAGTTTGTGTTTTCACCGTTGTAGGGTTATTCACTACTATATCCCTGCTCTTATCTGAGATGTAAGTGTAGTCAACCCTTGGGGCATCAGTCATGTAAGATGCATTCAGGTAAAATACATTTTTGCGGTCCAGCTTGTAGTTCATGCCACCCTTTACTTTATAGGTGCTGAAATTGTTGGTAGCGCTCTTACCAAAAGAGTTATCCGGGAACAAGCCGTTTTTCACTAAGCCTTCCCTGCTGAAAGATACCATACCTAGTTCTGCCGCTGCGAAGAAGTCAAATTTGTGGTAGATGAAAACACCCTGGCCCCATGCATTGCTGTGCATAGACCTTAATATATAGTTGTAACCATATTTATCGCCAACCTTTACCAGTTGGTTAGGTAGGTTCAGGTTATTCTGGTTATAATTAGGGTTGCTAACTGCAGTCTGCACAGCAAACTGGTTCTGGTTCAGGAAGAAATCACCACCCAGTAAGTCAGTCAATTGCTTGTAGTATTCGTCTTTCTGAGATATCACCTGCAGGCCACCATAAACTGTGATGTGCTCATTAAGTGTTTGCTCTATATTTGAATTGAATACTAATTTCTTCATATCATCTACGGCATTGCTCATTGCGTAGATGGACTGCTTGCCAGTAACCGTATTGCCAGTGATACCATTGGCGTTAAGCACGGTAGCATCATTAAGGCTGTTGGCTGAATAAAGCCTTGCCCAGTCTATCTGTAACAAATCGGGGTTAGCCAACAGGTTAGCCTTTACCGCCGCAGCCTCAGTTGGGTTCGGGGTCAGGCCTGTGAGGTAAAAACTTGGCAAGTTCCTGTAGTAAACAGGGCTTGGGTTGTAGCCATTAAAAAAGTCAATGCTTGAGTTTTTGTATTTACCAAATTCATACCCAAAAGCGGTATTCCACCTCATTTTATCTGATGGCTTGTAGGTATAGTTGGCAATGATTACCGGCTGGTTAGCATCAGAAACCCTTGAGTTCCTTTTTTTGCCTTCCTGGTAACCCCAATCTGAGTTATAATAATGAGAGCCGCCCAGGTCGAAAGCTTCCTGCTGCTCAGACCCTGACTTGCCCCTTTTGGTAGGCGCGCCAAAGGCAGTAAGGTTAAACTGGCTCTTTTTAGTGAGCTTGCTTACAGCAGCGTAGTAGGAATAACCATCATAAAAAGTGCCCGGCACATAGCCTTCCTGCGCCCACCTGCGCGAACCTGAAACTGACATAGCCCAGCCGTTTTTCATAACGCCTGTATTATAGGTAGCCATTATGCGGTTCCTGAAGGTACGGTTGCCGCTGTAATAAGATACATTGGTTCCTTTCCTCTGGTCGGCAGCAGTGGCGTTTATTTGTGTAGAGCCCTTGGTAGTACCAAAAGTGAATTCTGATGGTTTGAGGCCGTAAGTAATAGACCTGTCCCTTAATACGTCGTTAAGGCCGCCTACCTGCCCTACCGATGAAAAGCCTGTTTCAAGGTCCTGCATAGGTACGCCGTTTATCTGTACGTCGGCATTGTCATAGCCCCTTGGCTTAAAGCGGTAGCTACCAAATGTTATAGCAGCAATCCTCAAGAACGGGTCGTGGTTAGCTGAGTAGAAGCCCGAAGAGCTTTCAGATGAAGCTGAAGCGTTTTCATCGTCCTGGTTATTGTTTTCGTCAACCGCAATGGTAGGTATTTCACTGCTTTCGTCGCCGGCGGCCCTATCGTTAGGGGTTACCATAATTTCGCCCAGGTCTATAACATCTTTATCTACTTTTACATTCAGGGTATCCCTTTTAGCAGCACCGCCGCCTACTACAACCATCGTATTGCCGTATGGCACTTCGTTTAATACAAAGTTGCCCTGCCCTTCTGAACTGCTGAATGTATTTAACTGTGGCAGTGTTACCCTCACATCGTTAAACGGGGTTTTGGTTACTGCGTTTATAAGCTTACCTTTAATGATACCGCTCTTTTTTGCATCCTGTGCATGCAAAGAAATGGTACAAAATATTGACAATAAAAGAATAAGTAGCCTTTTTGGCATAATGTTTGTTTATTAATATAACAATGCAATCGAGGTGCAAACTTACGATAGGATTTCACATAAAATGCCATATGGCATTAAGTAATTGTTAAACGGGGGTGATTTGAGCGTTATAAAATGGTGTAGGTACACTTTTATGCAATGTTTTTAATTCCTTTGCCAAAAATATCAGTGTGGTAAAACAAATATTACTTTCAGCGGGCTTGTTTATTATTAGTTGCCGCGGGTTTGCCCAACAAGCCCAATACCAGGCGGTAGCGATTGGTTTTTATAACTGTGAGAACTTTTTCGATACGCTTGACGACCCTAATAAGGATGATATAGAAAACACCCCCACGCCCGATGTTTACCAGCAAAAGCTACATAACATAGCTACCGTTTTCCAGAAGCTGGGCACCGATGTAACCCCTGACGGCCCCGCTATAATAGGCATTGCAGAAATAGAAAATGACAATGTGCTCAAAGCCGTAATAGAGCAGCCCGAAATAAAAGCCCGCAAATATAATTATGCATGGTTCCCCACGCCCGATGTAAGGGGCATCAGCACCGCTATGCTTTATAACCCTAAATATTTTACCCTCATCAGTTCGCGCCCTGTACATGTGCCACTGGAAACACTGGGCCAAACCAGGCCTACCAGGGATGTATTGTATGTATGCGGCACACTGGCCGGCGATACCGTGCATATACTGGTGAACCACTGGCCATCTAAATCGGGCGGCGAAGCGCGTAGTGCGCCGGGGCGCAGGCTGGCAGCCTCGGTTGGCAAACAGCTTATTGACTCCATACTGGCCATCAACCCCAACTCTAAAATACTGCTGATGGGCGACCTTAATGACAACCCAACCAGCGAGGGCGTAATAGAGGTGCTGAAGGCTAAAGCCGATAAAAAGGACGTAGGCACTACCGATATATACAACCCCTGGATAAATATGTATAAAAAGGGCATTGGTACTGAAAGCTACCAGGGCGAGTGGAACCTGATAGACCAGATAATGATAACCGGCGGCTTTATGCAGAATAAGAACAATGGCTGGAAATACTACAAGGAAGAAATCTTTAACAAACAGTTCCTTACGAACCAGTTCGGTAATGACAAGGGCCTGCCACACAGGTCTTACACCGTAAGCCACGTATGGGATAATGGCTTCAGCGACCACTA
>CANBTK010000148.1 GCA_947372365.1 Flavipsychrobacter stenotrophus
GCTGGCTTTGTATTTTTTTACTGCTTCTGTAAGGCGTGGGATAACTTCCATGGCATCGCCTAGAACACCGTAGTCGGCGGCTTTGAAGAATGGGGCTTCTGGGTCTTTGTTGATAACAACTATGGTCTTGGAGCCGTTAACGCCTGCAAGGTGTTGTATTGCGCCTGAAATACCTACTGCTATGTACAGGTTCGGGCGGATGGTACCACCTGTCTGGCCAACGTGCTCGCCATGCGGGCGCCAGTGCGAATCGGCTACCGGGCGGCTACATGCTGTTGCTGCACCCAATTGTTTAGCCAGGTCTTCCAGTACATGCCAGTTTTCAGGGCCTTTCATACCACGGCCACCAGATACTACTAGTTCTGCTTCTGAAAGTGGAACATCGCCGGTTGCTTTATCAACCGATACTACCTTTACTGCAAAGTCGGCATCAGTAAGGCCTGCGTCCAGCTTGTCAACGCTTGCGCTGCCATCGCCTTTTACTACAGGGTAAGTGTTAGGCATCAGCGATATTACTTTCACATCGCTGGTGATGTTTACGAAAGCAAACGCCTTGCCTGAAAATACGTTTTTCTTTACCACAAAACCTTTGCTCAGGTCAGGGTAACCAACAGCGCCGGCAACCAGGCCAGCCTGCAGGCGTGCTGCAACGCGTGGCATCACTGCTTTGCCTGTTGTGTCGTGCAGGCCTATTACCACCTTGGCACTTTCTTTTTGTGCAGCGGCTACCACCACTTTTGCATATGCGCGGCTGCTGAAATTATCCAGGCGGCCATCGGTAGTGTGCAGCACTTTGTTAGCGCCATAAGCGCCCAGTGCCTGCATTTCGCTATCGGCCACATTGCCTACTGCTACAGCAGTAACACTTGTGCCCATCTCTTTAGCTATATGGGC
The DNA here is from genome assembly GCA_947372365.1 of Flavipsychrobacter stenotrophus. Classification (GTDB taxonomy): domain Bacteria; phylum Bacteroidota; class Bacteroidia; order Chitinophagales; family Chitinophagaceae; genus Flavipsychrobacter; species Flavipsychrobacter stenotropha_D. The sequence continues at coordinate 895 of CANBTK010000148.1, forward strand.
AGCATATTGCACTGCCTCAAACGATTTCTTTTTGAATATTCCCTGTGCGTGTTCAACTAAAACAAGTACTGACATATCTTGAATTGTAAATTGTAAATGATAAATTGTAAATGTCCGGCTGCTTAGAGCAGCTTTGGGATTTGGAATTTCAACCTTGGGATTTTTAGATCACCTTGGCTTCGCTGTGTAACAGTTTCACCAGTTCATCCATGTTTTCGGCATCAACCATTTTAACGCCTGATTTTGCCGGTGGCATTTCGTAAGATACTATATTGCTCAGTGCGCTTATTGCCGCAGGTGCAACTACTTTCAGTGGCTTGGTGCGGGCAGCCATAATGCCACGCATATTAGGTATGCGGGCTTCAGCCATACCTTTCTGGCAAGATACTACCAATGGCAATTCGCAGCTGTCGGTTTCTTCACCGCCATCTATTTCGCGCTGCACGGTCGCAGTATTGCCAGCAATGTCCAGCTTGGCAGCAAAGCCAATGAAGTTCATATCCAGCAATTCGGCTATCATAGCGCCAACGCTGCCGTTGTTATAGTCTATTGATTCTTTGCCGCACAGCACCAGGCCATAACCTTCGCTCTTTGCGTAGTCAGCTATCAGTGCTGCCACCTGGTAAGTATCGCTGCTATCGGCATCAATACGTATGGCTTCGTCGCCACCCAGTGCCAATGCTTTACGGATTACAGGCTCGGCATCAGCCTTGCCTACGGTTATCATATGCACGGCTGCAGCGGCACCACTTTCTTTCAGTTCCAGCGCCCTAACCAAAGCATACCATTCGTCATACGGATTGATAATATACGTAACACCTTGTGTATTAAAAACGGTGTTATTATCAGAGAAGGCTATTTTGGCAGTAGTATCAGGTACCTGACTAATGCAAACTAATATTTTCATTTATATAGATTTGAATCTTTTAAAACGACTGCAAACCTACGCAATTTCATGCAAAGGGTATCGGGAATCAGGAAAATTTTCGGGTAATGTGACGGAGTTGTGATTTTAGTGTGCGGGAGGGTTTTTGTGCCGGTGTTAGGGAGTGCCCAATTTTAATGAATAAACCAGCTGTACGTTTAGCGCAATAAGCCACCCTTTCAGGGTTTTAAAAAAGGGAATAGGCTTTTATACTATAATAATGGCACCTCTTCGAGGTTTAAAGAATCCTGAAAGGATGGCATTGTTGTAAGGAATCATTGAAAATCAGGTACAAAACCCTGAAGGGGTGATATGATTTTTTCAATCGCATGGCTGTTTGAATAAATGTGTGTTTTAGCCGGGTGGCTTTCCATTAGCAATTGGCGCAATGTCAATTTTAACCGGTTGGTTCATTTATCGGGCATGGCTTTTGCTGTTGTTATAGTAACTTGCAATACAATCTTACGGTTATGAAACGAATTTTCTGGGTACTGGCAATAATTGGCATTTCGTTACGGGGCAATGCCCAGGAGATAAAGGCCATGAATTCGGCCGATATCATGAAATTCGCTGCTTCGGCCGATACGGTTTATATCATTAATTTCTGGGCTACATGGTGTGCACCCTGTGTGCAGGAGTTGCCCGAATTTAACGACCTTGATAAGCATTACGCGGGCAAGCCCGTAAAAATACTCATGGTAAGCCTTGATTTTAAGGATGCCTTCCCTTACAAACTGCAGGGTTTTGTAACCCGCAAAAGGCTTAGCCCGCAGGTGGCGTGGCTTTCGGAAACCGACCCCAACATCTTTATACCTAAAATAGAAGAGGCCTGGGAAGGCTCTATACCTGCTACTCTGGTAATCAGGCCGGGCCGTGGGCGCAAGTTTATTGAAGGGCAGGTTACCACCGGGCAGGTAATGAAAATTGTTGACGGCATGGCCGGCGATGAATAGGGTACGCCAGCCACCTACCCATAAGTGAATCATGCAACTATTGCAGCTAATCGTATAACAGAGGCTGCCTGAAAACAGGCCAATTTTGTGTTGTGGTGTTAATCACAACTGCCCCCGCCGGTTGCGTGGAATAATATTGGCTCCAATGAACAAGGCACAAAGGTTATTATTGGCATTAGCAGTTATAATGCCATGCAGCATTTATTCGGCTTCAGCACAGATTTATGTAAATATTCGCCCCGCAAGGATAGTGACTGTACGCACGGTAGCGCCCAGCCCGCGGCAGGTATGGATAGAGGAGGACTGGAGCGAGCGCGACGGCCAATACCAATGGAGTGGCGGCCATTGGGAGGCTCCACCACGCGAAAATGTAGTGTACCGCAATGGGTACTGGCGGCACACTAACCACGGTAACCAGTGGATAAGGGGTACATGGAACAATTCACGCGCACCAGGCCGCGGGCATGGCGAACGCCGCGAAAGCGGGCGCGGAAAAGGCAACGGTAACGGGCATGGAAATGGGCACGGCAACGGGCATCATGGCCGTGACTAAAAACGTGCAGATAAAATATAATTTAAGATGTTGAAATAGACTATATCCCTGTGTTACAAAAAGAAGCCCGGCACCTATGTTTGTGCCGGGCTTCTTTTACTTTTATTAACGAGGCAACGCTATTGCCTGTATGTTATTATTTTAATTTTGACAGTGCTTCGCTCATGCGCTTCATGGCTTCCACCAGGTTTTCCATTGATGTGGCGAATGATAAGCGGATGCACTGCTTGTTACCAAATGCCCCGCCGCATACTGTAGAAACATGCCCTGTGTTAAGCAGGTACATACTCATATCGTCATCATTATTGATAACCATTTCGCCATCGCTTTTACCAAAGAAGGAGCTGATATCAGGGAAGGCATAAAATGCGCCGTGAGGCGAATTGGCTTTTACGCCATCCATCTTTTTAAGTTCAGCTATTACATAATCCCTGCGCACCCTGTAGGCCTTAGTCATTTCGTGCGTCGGGCCAAGGTCGCTGAGCAATGCGGTAATGGAAGCCCTTTGGGTAATAGAGCAGGTGCCCGATGTTACCTGGCCTTGTAGTTTCTCGCAGGCAACAACCAGTTCGCGCGGTGCTGCCATATAGCCCAGCCTCCAGCCAGTCATGGCAAACCCTTTTGCCATACCGTTAATAACGATTACCTGGTTTTTCAGCTCATCGAATTGTGCTATGCTTTCGTGGCCGCCAACGTAGTTGATGTATTCGTAAATCTCATCGCTGATGATGTAAACGTAGGGGTGCTTTTTAAACACCTCAGCGAGGCCAGCAAGCTCTTCGCGCGAGTAAACGCTGCCGCTGGGGTTGCAGGGCGAGGAGAACATGAGCAGCTTGGTTTTTGAGGTGATATTAGCCTCCAGTTGTTCAGGTGTTATTTTAAAATCGGTATCTATGCCGCAGTGTACATATTTAATAACGCCACCCGCCATTTCCACCTGGGTAGCGTAGGTTACCCAGAAAGGCGTAGGTATTATCACTTCGTCGCCCGGGTCCACAAGGCTCATTACTGCATTGTACAACGATTGCTTGGCCCCGGTTGAAACAATTATCTGGCTGGGCGGGTAGTTAAGGTTGTTATCCCTTTTTAGTTTTGTGCTTATAGCATCAAGCAGTTCGGCGTAGCCAACTACCGGGGTGTATTTTGAATAGCCCTCATTAATAGCATTAATGGCAGCCTCCCTTATGTGTGCGGGTACTCCGAAATCTGGTTCCCCAAGGCTTAAGTCAACAATGCTTATTCCCTGAGCTTTCAATTCACGGCTCAATTTGGCCATTTTAATTGTTTGGGGCTCAGTAATTTTATTGAGTCGTTGTGCTAATTGCATTAGTATTTAGAAAATGGATAGCGGTAAAGATACGGAAAGTAGGTTTAAGTAGTCGGCTTATGCCTAAAAACGTTATAGCCAGCCGCGCACGCACGTTAAAATTGCGGTAAATTAGTGGGCTGCAACCGCCGCTTTTGCGCCAGAATTGCTGCATTTGGGGTATTTTAGTAATATTGCTAAGCGCAGTAACCATAAATCCGCTAATTATGCAACGTTTCAGTACAGTACTTATAGCTTTATTCCTTTGTTTTTCAAGCCAGGCCCTGTTTGCCCAGGAACAGAAAAATGGCTTGCTGTGGTACACTGATGCCCTAAAAGCTGGCGAGGTTTCCAAAAAGTCCGATAAGCCTATTTTCGCCTTTTTTACGGGCAGCGACTGGTGCGGCTGGTGCCACAGGATGGAGCAGAATGTGTTTGATAAGCCCGGCTTTAAAGAATGGGCTAAGGCAAATGTGATTTTGCTGGAACTGGATTTCCCGCACAATAAAAAACTGCCTGATGAACTACAGCAACAGAATAATGCCCTGCAACAGGCATTTAAAGTACAGGGGTTCCCTACTGTATGGATGTTTTACATGGCCAAAGATACCACCACCAATAATGTAAGCATTGCCGCCATGGGCTCGCTGGGCTACCCACAGGCCGAAGCAGGCAAAGAGGTTACTGCATTTTTAGACAATGCCAATAAGATACTGCAGAATAAAGTGAAGCATTAACAGCTATTAATTCTTAATCCACATCTTCAGGTCAGGCAGTAACCGCGGCTCGCATTCGTAGCAGGCCGCTTTGATATCGGTAAACTCAAGTCAGGTGCAGACAAGTAATGGTGGGCTATTGGATTGGGAGAATTCATTACAATACTGGCTAGAAAAAGGGCTGCCTCCAAAAGTGGGAAGCAGCCCTTTTTTTTACATTGCGTTGGTCAAATAATCATTGATCAATTTGGACTTCATCAGATATTATTAATCCATCGGAGCTAAAAACAGACATTGTGTAAATGCCGGGGATCATATTCTTTACGTCTAAGATGACGTTTATGGAACTGCCATCAAAGTTGAATGGGTACATTAATAATTGATTAGCAACATTACTAAATGTCACATTAGTTATGTGCGTATTTTGCGGTCCGCATGGATCCACTGCCGGAGGGATGACAACAGCTAAAGTATTGTCTATTCCCATATTGTCAAATGCTATCATGGCATCGGCTCCGCATTCCAAGTCACTGTAGTCA
>CANBTK010000149.1 GCA_947372365.1 Flavipsychrobacter stenotrophus
CTGCGATAGCAGGCGCATAAGTTGTGCCAGAAGGAATAGTAACGTTATCGGATGCACCCGGAACAAAGCCGCATGACCAGTTTGCAGCTGTGTTCCAGTTAGTTTCGGCACCTGTTGTACCCCCTACCCATTGCATAGCTATTGGGTTAACATTAGCAGTGGTATCAACTACGGTAGTACAAACAGGGTTGTGCACATCATATAAAGTATAGGTATGGGCTGCTGTAATAGCGCCAGTGCTTAAAGAATAGGTACCGCCAGTAAGCGTAGCTGTGAAAATAGAGCCTGCATCAATTTTATAGGCTACCGTTGCCCCACTAGTCCCCGTGAAAACGACATTTGTTGAATAGCCTGAGCATGGCGCTACTGCCGATGTAATGGAGCCTGTAGGGTAAGCGTAAACCGTTACTGAGAAAGAATACGCGGTACTTGTACAAAAACCGTTTGAAACCGTGAGCGAGCCATTAAATGTGCCCGCTGAGCCACCAGGGATAGTTAAAGGAATAGTTGCACCTAGTGATGCGCTGGTTACATTTGAAAAACCTGTGGTTAATGCAGCGGCATCCCACGTAATATCGTAGGTTGTAGGCGTGCCTGTAGGCGATGAATAAGAGAGCGTAGCCGATGTTATTGGCTGGCAAACACTTGGGTTCGCGCCTACAGTAATACCCACAGTATGATTGGTAATAACTGCTGAGCCAGACATTGTATCTACACAGCCGCCAGTGCCGGTTGCCTGTACTATATAGGTACCCGGAGTAGTAAATGTGCCGAAGCTGAACGCACCTGTAGTACCGGTAACAGCGCTGCCAATGGCAGAAACGCCGCGGTATAACTGGTAAGATACGGCTGGGTCAGAATTGTTGAGGCCAATGCTCAAAGGGCTCACCCCACAATAGTTGCCGCCACCGGTCACATTATATACAACTGGCATAGGGTTCACATTTATGGTTTGAGTACTTACGTTGCCGGTACAACTGCTATATACGTCCCTGGTGGTAACCGTGTATACCTGTGTGGCGGTAAGGCCAGCAGATACGGGGCTGCTTACCGATGTGCTGCTAAGGCCTGTGCCAGGCGCCCAGTTGTAGGTATATGATGGGGTAACAAAACGCCAGCCTTCGCCTGGGCCTGTTACCGTATAAGCCGTATTATTTTCGCCAGGTGCTACCAAAGCCGAAGTTCCCGCAACATTTTGTACACCACAAACAGGCGAGTAAGTTGCACCCACACCCGCGGTATGCCCTACCATGAGGTCAATCATATTAGATGTTTCATAAAGTATTATCTGGCCAGTATTAGTACCTGTGCCTGAAACGTCCCTTGTGGCATTATAGCTCACAACGAACCTCCTGTTAGGGCTTGAGCCTAAAGTTGCATAGGTTACGCTGCCTCCCGCTGCCGGGTTAAGGTCGTGCCAGAATAAAGCAATCATAGCCTCGGGTGCACTTGCCGACGGCAATGCTACCGGGGTAAACGCAGTGCCCGGGTTGGCACCGAAATTAATAAAGCCGTTGCTGCTTATGCGGCACTGCGTGTAGTTAACACCATAAAAATTAAAGGTAAAGGGCAGCGAAACAACAGGCCTGGCATCGTCAGCAGTAGGGCCCGTAGTGCCCGTTATAGATACTGGGGCATAAGGAACGGCATACATAGTAAAGGCAGTTGGGCTGGTAACAACATCGGTAAGCGTACTAGAGCCGCCACCACATATAGTACCCGGCGTTGCAGAAAGCGTTACAGCAGGCAACTGGTCCACAATTGCAAATACCTGGGCGCTTGTGGTACATGAGCCTGTGGTACTTGTAGTAGAGAATGTATAAGTACCTGCTGCGTTAGTGGTAACGCTTGATATGGTTGGGTTTTGTAAAGTAGAAGTAAAGCTATTAGGCCCGGCCCATGAGTAAGTACCCACGGCGGCAAGGGCTGCATTCAGGTGCAGCGTTGTGCCACTGCATGCAGTATCGGTAGTTAGTACGGGTGTAGAACCATTAACTGTCAATGAAGTAGTTGCAGGCGAGCCACAGCCATTGTCGTAGGTGATAGTTACCGTACCCGCGTTCACGCCGCTTACTATGCCTGTTGACGAATTGACTGTTGCTTTGCTCACATCGCTGCTGCTCCATACTCCACTTGGTGTTGCATCGGCCAGCGTAGTAGTTGCCATAGCACAAACAGTAGTAGTGCCGGTAATAGCTGCAGGCGATGTGCTGCCCACCTTAAATGCAGATGTAACCGAACATGAGCCAATAGCGTATGTTATGACGGTTGAAACTTTAGTAGTAGTTGCTGTAAACACACCTGTGGAGCCGTTAACAGTACCAACAGTTACTGGCGTATTGCTCCAGGTACCGCCGCCAACTGCATTGGTAAAGGAGTTGTAAACTGCCAATGTGCACACTGCAGATGGCGCTGGTGCCAGGCTGGTGCCTGTGATAGGCGCTGGCATTGTATTAATAGTAACGGCTTTGGTAGCTGGGCTGCCACAACCGTTGGCATATGAGATGGTTACTGAGCCCGCCAGTACACCTGTAACAACACCAGTGCTGGAATTTACGGTAGCCAGTGTTGTGTCGCTGCTGCTCCACGTGCCACCTGAAACAGCGTCCGCTAAGGTAGCCGTGGCTGTTTCGCAAATACTCACCGCCCCGGCGGGAGTAATGGATGCTGGTACTGAATTAATGGCCACGGTTGTAGTGGCTGCGGGGCAGCTGCCAACAACATACGAAATAGTAGCACTACCGCCCGCAACCCCGGTTACTATGCCGGTTGTAGAAACTGTAGCCACACCTGTAGCCGAACTGGACCACGTACCGCCACCTACGGCATCGGTATATGTGGCGGATGCACCCGCACATAAAGGTGTAGTACCCGTGATAGGCCCCGCTGCGGGGTTTATTGATATTACCGCAGTTTGCCCGGTAATTGTTTGGTTACAAGGGAATGATTTTATTGCAATTAATTCATAAGTCGTTGCGCTTGTCAGAGCGCCGGTAGATACGGTAACCGTGCCACCTGAGCCAATTACCGCACTTTGAGGAGCACCTCCGTTAATTGTATAAACAGCCGTATCGGTAGCAGGGCCTGTAAATGTGATGTTGGTTGAAGCTCCACTACATATAGAAGTAGTACCGCTTATAGTGCCCGGCAGCGCACCCACGGTTACAGTTGTATTGGCTGTAGCAGTACACCCGGTTGCAGAATCTGTAGCAATAACCGTATAGTTGGTAGTTGATGCTATCGGGCTTGCAAACGGGCTTGCACTCGTGGCTGAACTAAGTACTGCTGATGGCGACCAGCTATAGGTAGCCGTTGGCGCACCGGTAAACCTCCAGGCCTCGCCTGTTGAAACTGTATAAGTTGCACTGTTTTCGCCAGTAGGGGTAAGGGCTGCAGTGCCTGCCGCATTCTGTATCCCGCAGGTTTTAGTGCTGGTAGCTGTGCTCGTTACTATAATATCTAATATACCCGAGGTCTCGTACAATACGATCTGCCCGTAATTAAAATTGGTAGTCAGGTAGTCTTTGACACCATTATAATAGATAACAAACTTCCTGTTAGGGGCTGTCCCTTCGGTAGAGTATTTTACGGCATTGGATGGGCAAACCATATCCCTTTCAAAAAGGGCTATCATAGCACGTGGTGCCGATGTGGAGGGTAAACTATATGATGTGAGATCGGTTGTTGCCGTACCGAAATTAATATAGCCATTAGTCACAATATTAACGCTGGTGTATGCTACGCCATAGAAGTAAAATGTAAATGGCAATGTAACAGTAAGGTAATCATCGTCATTTGTACCACCTGCCCAGCTTGCTGTAGCAATAGATGTGGGGCTGGTTTGGGTAACCAGCGAATAAGGTATGCTTGTAATAGTATTATAAGTGCTGGTTTGCGCAGTGGCAGCTAAAGAGGATGAGCCGCCGTTGCAGGTAATAGAAGGCGTTGCCGAAGCAGTTAAGGAAAATGGGTTGCTGCCATATGTAAGGTTGGCCGTAGCCACATTTATACAGGTACCATTAGAACCTGTTACAGTGTATACTGTAGTAGCGGTTGGCGATGCAATAACGCTGGCACCGCTGGATGCACTTAAGCCTGCAGCAGGTGCCCAGGTATAAGAACTGCCGCCAGATGCCGTAAGCGTGCGGTAAGAGCCCGGGCATACTGTTGCCGATGAGGGTGTTACTGTAATGGTAGGCGCTGCAACAGCAGAAACAGCAGGCGTAGTACCATTGGTACTGCCACAGGCGTTGGTAGCCGTAAAGGAATATATGCCGCTTGATGTAGCCGCAGCTGTAAATGATGGGTTTTGCGCAGTAGATGAATAACTTGCCGGGCCACTCCATGAATAAGTAGTGCCGCCAGATGAGCCACTGTTCAGTGTCATAGTAACGCCGAGGCAGGCAGGGTTTGGTGTTACCGTTGGGCTAACCGAAGGCGTGCCCACTGCGTAAATGTTAGGCGTAGTAGGCGCTGTAGTCACTGAATTAACGCTGGTGGCCACCAAACCCGCATATGGCTTGGAGTAAACAACGGCGTAAGACGAAACATCCTGGGCCGCTACATAATAAGATACTATGTCGCCATTAGCAAGCCCGCCCATTGATGATGCAGCAATGGTAAAACTATAAGTAGTGCCAGACGAAAATGTGCCCGGGCTAGACACCCATGAACCTGAATTTTTGCGGTAATAAACCCTTGGAAGGTTGCCGCCCGAAGTAGGTGCATTAGTTACCGTTGCGGTAAATGTCCTGTCGCCGGTGCTGCATACCGGGCTGGTTAACGTAGTATAGTTTATGGCAGGCCCTACAGCCAGCGTATAGTTATCGAATGACATTGTTTTACCTGTACCGGCGGTAAAACCGTACATATAACCAAACCTGGTAAGCGCACTGGTAGTGTAAGTATTGTCGGTAGCTGTGCCTATAAGTGTTGTGACGCCGCTCGATGGGTCGGCAAAACCACTTGAGCCATCATCCCTCAGGTATAATGACCATAAATTGGTACTTGGCTCATAGGTAACCCTTACGCTGTAATAATTGGTTTTAGACATACTGGAGCTGGGCGCTATCAAAACAGTGCAGCCTGCCGCAGCCATGCCACTGGTAAACCTAACCAACTCAATACCACCGTTAGACCCCGGGTTAAACATAACCGCATAACCACTTGGCGAACCAGAGAAAATGTTATTGGCAGCATTGCCCATAAGGTCTACCGCTCCACTAACTGCGGTAGCCGATGGCAACGAAGTAGCAGCAGTGTTAGTGCGCATATTTACCGTCCAGGTAAGTATGCTGCCGTTATTGCCCAATGTTGCGGTAAATGGGGAGGAAAAAACGGAGACTGCAGCACTGCAGTATAAAGCATCGGCAGCAGCGGTACTATTGTAGTTGCCAACAAAGGCCCCACTTCCTCCCGTCATGGTAACTGTGCCCGAAGTAAGGGCATAGGTTGCCGTGGGGGTTCCTCCTGTGGTTCCGAAAGAAGCACGGTTGTAGGCATCTGTAAATACAGTTTGGGCACTTGCAGCCCCACTCACAAAAAGCAACGCCAGTAGGAAATTACAGGAAAAAGAGAGCAATTTTTTCATAAAACAATTGTTTAAAAATAAAATAGGATTAAAGCAGTATAAGCGATTGATTACTATTCAAATAGGAATCTTTCAAACTATGTTAATTAGTAAAGTTAGAATAGAAATTTTGCATAAAATAGTTGCGGGCAGCTCAATAACATCGGGCTAACAACAAATTAACATGGCATTAATTAGGCGCACGATGAAATTCCCTTCTGCTAACAAAAAATTGGCCAATTAAATAACTTTCAATTAAAAATAGCCTGGTTGTTAAAATAAACAAAAAATAGCCAGGAGGTACCACTTGGTTAAAG
>CANBTK010000150.1 GCA_947372365.1 Flavipsychrobacter stenotrophus
TGCTCGGCAATACCGACATGGGCGATGTGGACCCCAAAAAGGTAATGGAGGTTTTTAACCAGAATGAATCAATTGAGGACCAAATGATAGCGCTCTATGTAAAAAAGGACATGGTGGCGCTTCAAAAAATGTCGGAGATGTTTCCCGAAAAAACAGAAAAGGCCCTGCTGAGCAACCGTAATAAAATTATGTTCAGGAGCATGGATAGCATTATGGCAAAGTATAGCCTGTTTACCGCAGTAGGCACACTGCACCTGCCGGGCAAGATGGGCCTTATAAGCCTGCTGCGCGAAAAAGGGTACACTGTAGAGCCTGTGACATGCAATACCTATACCAATGGCGCTAACTATAAATTTAAAGTTACTGAAAAAGCCTGGGTAACTATGGTAAGCGAGAAGGACGGGTATAGCATTAAGATGCCCGGAACCCCTACTGATATTGACGCTTACAGTGGCACCATAAAGATGAAAATGTACTTTGACCTCGCCACATCTAAATGCTTTGCTACCAGCCACATCCCTCATTCCGAAAACCCTGCGGCGAGCACAGCGGATTTGCTGGATGAGATGGCCAGCAAAATGGTGAACAACGCTGCAAAGCTAGAAACCCATGCTATAGAAAACAGCGGCCTTACCGGCAAGGAGTACTATTTTACCGATAAGGACGGCAATAATTACCGCCTGCAGCTGCTGGGCAGCAACACCGACGTTTACCTGCTGATGGCATACTCCAAATCAAAAGATACCCATTCCAGTGACCCTTTCTTTGAATCGTTCAAGACGATACCGAAATCAAAATCTTCGCTTAAGCCCCACTTTTTTGAAGATGCGCTGATTACGGTTGCTGTACCTGAAAACAAACCCAGCAAATCGGTTACCTACACTAAGGACTCTACGCAGCAACAAATTATGTACACTATTGTGGACCCCACGATAGGCTGCTACTATTTTGTGGTGTGCAACCAGGCCAATGCCAAATATAACTTCAATAATGATACGCTGTGGGCAAGCGGGCTAAAAGAGAGCCTGGATGGCAATGGGATGTCCCTGACGCGGAAAAAAGGGCACCTGGGCAAGTATAATACCGAAGAATTTATTACCTCGGAATTCACCGGGCATAAAGTAGCGGGCAAACTGGTATTTTGCGGCAACAGGGTGTACAAGGTAATGACCCAATACCCGAGTAATGAAAAGGGCCAGGCAGATGCCGACTCGTTCCTGGCCAGCATTAGGATACAGGCTGCCGTACCTGAAGAAACGCATTACGAAACGGCGCATGAAGGCGCATTCGCAACCGATGTGCCTGAGCCTTTTGTGGAGATAAAAACGGCTGCTGAAGGAGATGGCACAAAACCGAAGCAGTATGAATACACCAGCTGGGATAAAACAGCCAGGCTCACCTATTATATTACTGCCAAAGAACTCTGTGGCTACTACTGGAAAAGCGATGACTCGCTGATGCTGAAAAACTGGCTATTGCGGTCGCTTGTAACATCAGACACTGCACCGGAGTACAAGTACTACCGTGAAAATGGCTTGCTCTGTGGCGAAGCCCGGGCCATTAAAAAATATACCAGCCAGGTACACCGCATTAAGGTAGTAAGTGCTGGCAGGCATAGGTATGCACTCGACTGTACTTACCCAACTTATTTGCAGTATGACAGGAACGTTGCAGCTTTTTACGATTCGTTTAAAGTATTGAAAAAAGACGCCGAACAATTACAACCTTCACCTGCAAAATTCATTGCCGCATTGCACAGCAATGATTCTACCACATTTAAACACGCATCCAAATCTTTAAGTGAAGTTTTCTTTTCAAGAAATGACGTGCCCCTTTTACTGAAGGAAATTGCATCACCCTTCCGCGATGATTCGGGCAACTATCATATTGTGGGCAGCCACTTGTTCAACCAACTAAAAGAATACCCCGGGGAGCTTTCGGTAGCTGACCTAGAGCAGCTCTATAAAAATGAATCGGTGTCACGCCGGGGGCAGCAGCAACAGGTGCTTATGCTGTTGATAAAACTTAATGATAGTATTGGCGCCTATAAAAAACTGAAAGAGCTACTTGTATCAACCCCGCCACAAAAAGGATCTTCGTACAACCTGGGTTATGAACTGAGGGCGCACCTTAGCCTTGCTCAAACATTGTACCCTGAACTGCTGCAACTTGCAGCAGACAGCATAACAGGCAGCATGGCCTGCGACCTGGCCAGGGCCCTGATGGATAGCGGCTACCTAAAAAAAGAAAAACTTGAAGCGATGCTGCCTTCACTTATAGAAAAGAGCAGGCAGGCAAGGCAGTATAACAGCGACTATCAGGCAAGGGCCATAATGCAGTTGTTAGCTACTTTTAAATCGCCATTGGCCTGGGATGAAATAAAACAATACCAGGGCGTTAATAGTAACTACCTGAAGTACCTGACTGTAAAGCTGCTTTGCGACAATGGCATTAACCCATTGGCTGTTGCGGTTGACTCGCTGGCAGCGGACAAATATTACCGGCTGGACACTTACCACCTCCTGGAAGGGAAAGGCTCAGCCGGCTTGTTCCCCGCCCAGTACAGGACGCAGCAATATTTTGCTGAAAGCTATTTAGCCAATTATGACGAAGATGGGGCCTATAACAGTTATAAGCCGCTTGGGGTAAAAAGGGCAACGTATAACGGGGAAAAACAGAAATTCTACCTATTTGAATTAGGGCAGTATGATGATTCCAGCCAGCACACGCTGGGCATTGCGGGGCCCTTTAGCGATGACAATAAAGTAACCACTATTGATGATAATGATAATGCTACCGGCGTATATAGTGAAACAATTAACACGGGAGACCTGGAGAACCAACTGAAGCTGTACCTGATAAAAAGGAAGATTGACTATATGCCGCCCCAGAAGGAAATAGAAGACTAAGAAGGGTGTAAATTTCAGGTAAAAAAGCAGGGCCTGCCGCAGACAATGTGGCGGGCTTTTTTTTGCCTCTCAACCACTGGCTTTTATTATTTGTTAATAAAATAATGGCGTAAAATACCGTTCGTGAACTAAAATGACCGTTCGTGAACTTTTTTTGGAAACCGCTCCTGGCCTGGTGTAAATTACATTCATAACGAAAAGCCAGTCGCGGCTATGCAGCATGGAAACAGTGAATAGCAAGCGGCTTTTTTTATTGCTAACCTTAAAATCTTGAAGCTATGGAAAGGTATTTGAAAAGCATAGATGGGTATGCTAAAATGGACCAGAAGAGCATTGAACAAAAGAAGGCATTGTTACATAAATTATCGCTGCTGCACCAACTGGTACTGCACGGCTACGATGACACTGCTATGCACCGCGATGAAAGCGACCTGAAATTCCTGAACCAGATAAGGAACCTGGATTTCTATACGCTGAAACTGAATATTGAAAGGGAGCTTTACGCTATAAGCTGCTAGGCCCGAAAGGGCCATGTCATTGACTACTTAAGGGGATAAAAGTTTCACGCGAAGGCGCAAAGCCGCAATTTACAGGCCATTCAAGATTTCAAAGGCGCAACTAAAACACAAGAAATGCTAAGTCAATGACATTGCCCAAAAAGGGCACTACAGCTACCGTAGTGTTAAAATGTTACCCCCTGCAACTGCAATTTTGAATGGCTGCAACAATTAGTACCCCCTACTTTGTATATTGCAGCATATTTTATTGATATGCTGCGAAATAATCCGATAGTAGGTTTCTTACTGGGCTTGATAGGGCCGGTTATAGGCCTGTTGATAATGAAATTTATATGGTTTCGTAGCGATTCTATAGGGCAGTACTACGATATGCTTGCCCACAACCACGATACCATGTTCAAGGTTTTCTCGCTCAGTATGCTGGCGAACCTTGCCCCATTCATTTTTTTTAACAGCAAAAGGTATGACCACGCAGCGCGTGGGGTATTTATAGCGACTATGCTATATGTTGTTTTCATAGTCCTGGTTAGATACGTTTGGTAAATTATGCGCTACTACATAATAGCGGGCGAAGCCAGCGGCGACTTACATGGCAGCAACCTTATAAAGGCACTGCACCAGCAGGATACTAACGCTGATGTGCGCTGCTGGGGCGGCGATAAAATGCAGGCTGCAGGCGCGACGCTTGTGAAGCATTACCGGGAACTCGCGTTCATGGGCTTTGTGGAGGTAATAACCCACCTGCCCACCATAATGCAAAACATTACTTTCTGCAAAAACGACATACTGCAGTATAAGCCCGATGTGCTGGTACTTATAGACTATCCGGGCTTTAACCTGCGCATAGCCAGCTGGGCCAAAAAAAAAGGCATTAAGGTAGCTTATTACATATCGCCACAGGTATGGGCCTGGAAGGAGAAAAGGGTGGAACAGATAAAGCGCGACGTGGATAAAATGATGGTGATACTCCCTTTTGAAGAAGCGTTTTATAAAAAATGGGATTATAAAGTTACTTATGTAGGCCACCCGCTTATAGAGGTAGTTAATGATGAAAATAACAAGCCACTCCCGGCAGCAATACCGGGCAAGCCCATCATAGCCATTCTGCCGGGCAGCCGCTCGCAGGAAATAAGGGCGAAGCTACCTGTAATGCTGCAAATGGTGCAGCATTTCCCTTCTTATATCTTTGTTATAGCACAGGCACCTTCGCAGCCTGACAGCCTGTACCATGAGTTTATTGGCAATACCCCTGTTACACTTTTGAAAGGGGGCACTTATAACCTGCTGAGGCAGGCAAAAGCGGCACTGGTAACCAGTGGCACTGCAACTCTGGAAACAGCCCTGTTTGGGGTGCCTGAGGTGGTGTGCTATAAGGGGAATGCAGTTTCTTTCTGGCTGGCGACTAAACTGGTTAGCATCAAATATATATCGTTGGTAAACCTTATTATGGATAAGCCTGTAATAAAGGAGCTGATACAGGGAGAGCTTATTGAAAGCAACCTGAAGGATGAACTTGGCAGGCTGCTGAATGACGAAAATTATATCAGTGCCATGAAGCAGGACTATGCCGAACTATGGCACAAACTAGGCAGCAGCCATGCATCAACCGGGGCAGCAAAGGAAATAATAAGCCTTATTTCCTGAAAATTTTAAACAGCATCACTACAATACCCACAAGGAACATGATCAGCGAAATGCGGTTCATGCCGTGCATCATTTTCAGGTCAACCCCTTTGGGGGCATCGGGGTTGCGTTTACGTATATACAGGTAGGTGAGTACCTGGTTCCAAATACCTTCTTTCATTTTTAGCCCGCTTTTATATAAAGTTAAGTAGTTTTTTTTACTGGCGGCTTGTTGTGGTTGGTTTATGTGCATTTCGGCCCTGACAACCTGTGGCCCCCAAAGGCCAATGTCATTGGCTTAAGGAGATAAAAGTTTCACGCAGAGGCGCAAAGCCGCAATTTACAGGTCATTCAAGATTTCAAAGGCGCAACTAAAACGCAAGAAACGCTAAGTCAATGACATTGCCTCAAAGGCGGCACTAATAGCCATTAAGCGCCAGAATACGCCAATAATATAACTTTCAACCCATTCTGAGTTGGTGCTGTAATATACATATACCGAGGGTTTTCACCCACGGCTATTCATATTTAAGCCCTTCGGGCTATCCCGATTTCTGACACTCTAATGGCATAAGAGCAATTCTTACCAGCGGTGTGGGCAACAATCATTGCTGCCTACAAAATATTGCCCGTATCACCGGCAACGTCACCTAAAAATATTCAGAATAAAACATGCCATATTGTTTGAGTATTATCATTTAATAAATTATTTTTGAAATAAGTATTTCTTTTAGCATCAACAATTTCGGCATCTATGAGTTTTAGCGTTTACAGGCATTCCGGGGCGTTTTACAATATTGCTGTTGTAAATATGCTACAGCGGTTTAGTGAGTAT
>CANBTK010000151.1 GCA_947372365.1 Flavipsychrobacter stenotrophus
AAAAAGGGCTAAAATTTCTTTTACCGAATAATTATTCCATTATCTTTGCACAGTGAAACTTAAAGACCCCGATAAAATACAGCTTATTTACAACGCTACCCTTAAACTGGTTAAGGAAAGTGGCCTTGCGGCCCTTAATATGGCTGCAATTGGTAAAGAAGCGAAATTGGGGATGGGCACCATTTATGTATACTTTAAGAGTAAAGAAGAATTAATAAACTCATTGTTTCACAGCCTGAAGCGGCTGAACACCCAACGTATCTATGCTACCCTAACCCCCGACGCACCTTTCAAGATAAATATGAAGGAGCTGTTTGATAATTATATCATCAACCGCATTGACTACTTTGAAGAGCACTTTTTTGTAGAGCAATGCTCCAATTCCCACTACCTGGATGCTGAGTCCAGGCAACTGGATGAAGAGGCTTTTCATGGCGTGTTTGAGTTACTGGACAGGGGCAAGAAAGAACTGCTGGTGAAAGACATGGACAATGCGGTATTGACGGCTCACATGATGGGCAGTGCCAATGAAATAGTAGCCCTTTGCATGAAACAGAAAATCAAAATAACCAAAGCCTTTCTGGACGGGGCCTTCACCCTTTGCTGGGATAGCATAATACGTTGACTTTTTTTGAACTATAGCTGAATAAATATTCTACAATAAAAACTAAAAAAATGAAAACAGTAGTTATCACAGGTTCTTCAAGTGGCATTGGTAAAGCTGCAGTACTGGCGTTCGCACAAGCTGGCTGGAATGTAGCCGCCACCATGAGAAGCCCAGAGAAAGAAAATGATTTCAAAGCAATAAGCAATGTAAAGCTATACGCACTCGATGTTACAGAAACGGGCAGTATAGCCAGCGCATTACAGGCAATAAAGAACGACTTTGGTAAAGTTGATGTGGTCGTCAACAATGCAGGTTTTGGTGTAGACGGCGTGTTTGAGGCTATGACAGACGAGGTTATTGAAAAACAATTTAATACCAACGTTTTTGGCCTGATGCGCGTAACCCGCGAAGCGATAAAAATTATGAGGGCACAAAAGGGAGGCACAATAGTGCAGATAGCATCTATGGGCGGGCGCCTCGCCTTCCCGCTATACAGCATTTACCACGGCACTAAATGGGCTGTAGAAGGTTTTACAGAGTCGCTGCAATATGAGGTAGCACCATTCAATATCCGCATGAAAATGGTAGAGCCCGGTGCTATAAAAACTGAATTCTACGGGCGTAGCAGGCAGTTTATAAAACCAACAGATACGACAGCATACGACAGTTTTATACAGAAAGTAGAAAAAGTATCAATGGGGGCAGGCGAAACCGGCGAGGCACCTGCGGTGGTAGCACAAGCGATACTGAAAGCAGCGAATAGCACCAGCAGCCAGCTTAGGTTCCCGGTAGGTAAGCCAGCACCACTGCTACTATGGCTGCGCAACCGCCTACCCGATACCTGGTTCTTCAAACTAGTGAAGGCCAGCTACAAGATATAGCGGCGCACAAAAGGGACAGGCAAAAGCAGCCCTAAAGCACCCAAAAGGGCACTGCAAAAAAATGCTGAAAAAAAGATTTTGGAAACCATAAAATAAATACCATTTTTGCAGCCTGAAAAGCAGGTAACAGAAGGCAGCTTTGCATGTGAAAAAATAATTTTCAAAAACCTTCTAAAAATAATTTGCAAAAACAATTTCTTTACCTACTTTTGCAATCCCAATCACGGAAAACAGTGAGCGGCAAACGAAGTTCTTTAAAACATTATTAGCCACTTTAGCTCAGATGGTAGAGCAACTGATTTGTAATCAGTAGGTCGCTGGTTCGATTCCGGCAAGTGGCTCATTCCTTTTATGATTGAGGGTGTATGCGTTTTGATTTTAGCCATCTTAATTCATCCTTTTCTTATCGAAATATCTTTTGTTATCTGATAGCACAACATAAATCGCTGGTCATAAATTGAACAAATGGGTAGGTGGCCGAGTGGCTAAAGGCGACAGACTGTAAATCTGTTCTCTCACGAGTACGGAGGTTCGAATCCTTCCCTGCCCACTTTAAGTTATCAGTTACCAATTGACAGTACGTAATATATTATGTACTGTCAATTGTAAATTGGGAGCTGATTTAAAAACGCGGGAGTAGCTCAGTTGGTAGAGCGACAGCCTTCCAAGCTGTAGGTCGCGGGTTCGAATCTCGTCTCCCGCTCTTGATTAAGCTAATTGGCTTCAGGCTAATTAGCTTGTGTAGTAAAATGAAGTTCTTTAAATTGCAAATAAAATAAGACAGTAGAAGCTGTTGTAGCTCAGCGGTAGAGCACTTCCTTGGTAAGGAAGAGGTCGGCAGTTCAATCCTGCTCAACAGCTCACAATATAATAGAGCAAACGGTTAGTGAAGAGATAATTGACAGTAAATCATCGCCATAGTGGCCTGACTATAACAAACAATAATTTAAACAGATTAAAAACTAAATAAAATGGCAAAAGAGACCTTTAAGCGGGACAAACCCCACGTAAACATTGGTACAATTGGTCACGTTGACCATGGTAAAACAACGTTAACTGCTGCTATCACTACAATCCTTGCTGGTAAAGGTTTGGCGGCAAAGAAAGGATACGATGAAATTGATGCTGCCCCAGAAGAAAAAGAGCGTGGTATCACCATCAACACAGCTCACGTAGAATATGCGACTCTTTCACGTCACTATGCTCACGTGGATTGCCCAGGTCACGCCGATTACGTAAAAAATATGATTACTGGTGCTGCCCAAATGGATGGTGCAATATTAGTTTGTGCTGCAACTGATGGCCCTATGCCTCAGACAAAAGAGCACATCCTTCTTGCCCGCCAGGTAGGTGTACCTCGTATAGTGGTTTTCATGAACAAAGTTGACCTTGTTGATGATCCAGAAATCCTTGAGTTAGTTGAAATGGAAATCCGCGAGCTGCTTAGCAAATATGAATATGATGGCGACAACACTCCTATCATTTCTGGTTCTGCTACTGGCGCTTTAGCTGGCGAAGAAAAATGGGTAAAAGCAGTAGAAGACCTTATGGATGCAGTTGATAGCTGGATTCCATTGCCTCCGCGCCCTATTGATATGCCTTTCCTTATGTCAGTTGAGGACGTGTTCACTATCACTGGCCGTGGTACTGTTGCTACAGGCCGTATTGAGCGTGGTGTTATTAAAGTAGGTGAAGGTGTTGAAATCGTTGGTTTCAACGAAGCTCCACAGGTTTCTACTTGTACTGGTGTTGAAATGTTCAAGAAATTACTTGACCGTGGTGAAGCTGGTGATAACGCAGGTTTATTGTTACGTGGTATTGAAAAGAAAGATATCAAGCGTGGCATGGTTATATGTGCTCCTAAATCTATTACTCCGCACACAGACTTCAAAGGTGAAGTTTATGTATTGAGCAAAGAAGAAGGTGGCCGTCATACTCCATTCTTCAACAAATACCGCCCACAGTTCTACTTCCGTACTACAGACGTTACCGGTGAGTGTGAATTACCAGCAGGTGTTGAAATGGTTATGCCTGGTGACAACGTTAACCTTACAGTTAAGTTAATTGCTCCGATAGCTATGGAAAAAGGCCTGAAATTCGCTATCCGCGAAGGTGGCCGTACCGTAGGTGCAGGACAGGTTACTGAAATCCTGAAATAAGTCTACAGTCAGCAGTTGGCAATTTACAGTCAACAGTTGCTAAAAATACAAAAGCCGTCAGATTCGTCTGGCGGCTTTTTTTTTAATTGACTCGCGTGGCTATAAACACGTTTATGAGGTATCAATAATTAATTTTCGCGGCTACAGCCGTGGCGCTACCCCACACCAGCAAAAAGGATAGTGCCTATGGCACACGCTTACTTTTGTGGCATCAGCTACTACTACAAACCGGTAGCTCCTGACGGCGCAAGACCAGGTTTTCAGAGGCAATAGATGTAGCGATAATGGATCAAGTTCAAAAGTTGGGGGATTTGAAGCGCTACTACCAACGGCGCAGGTGCACCTTAAAAAAATAATGAACGAGTATAAGGTGTTGCCAAAACAAGATACCGAGGTCCCCAAATGAGAATCCGCTGTAACCACCTAACAATAAACCGTGGACTGAAGACAGCAAACTGCGTACTAACGGCTGGAAACCTTACACACTATGCTTACTATTTGTAGAAACATTCTCAACAGTCCATTCAATTTTCCTAACAAAGTCGTGCTGCCTTACCGTGCAGTCGGCTTTGGTGCAAATGCCGCAGGAAATGGGCAGGCAGCCGTCGGTATGCACAAACAGCTCTACCTGTTCCCCGAAGTTGAGGCGCACCATATCTTCTAAGGCTTTTACTTCATCGTGCCCCTGATGTATGTTAAAATACCAGGGAATGGTTACGTGGCAGTCCATGTGCAGGATGCTGCCATACTTAATGATACGCAGGTTGTGAATATCCATCCAGTTAACCCGGCGGTGCTCATTGAGGTACTTCACCACCCCTTTCAGCAGTTCCTCATCAGCCTCGTCCATTATCCCGGCTATAGAGCTGCGTAGGATTTTATACCCGGAAACAAAAATAACTACTGCGAAAATGAGCGAGATAACACTATCTATCCATGATAGGTGGGTAAAATAGAGCAGGATTAACCCACCTATAATAGCCATTGTCCCATAGGTGTCAGATTGCATATGCTTGCCGGTGGCTACCAGTGTGAGCGCATTGTTCTTATGCCCCTTTTTAATGGCGTAGTACCCCACCAAGTAATTAATGCCCGCAGTAAAGGCTACAATATATATACCTATATCCAGTTTATGAAAGGTATGCGGGTGCAGCAAATTATCAACGGCTTCATAAATTATAAGGAAGCAGGATGTGGTCATCAATATGCCCTCTACTGCCGCCGAAACAAATTCGGCTTTGCCATGCCCATAAGGGTGGTTATTGTCCTTAGGCTGGGCTGATAAATAAAGGCTGTACAGGCTCACCAGCCCGGCTATTACATTAATAGTATACTCCAGCGCATCGGTTAATACGGCTACAGAATGGGTAAATGCCCATGCTACAATCTTCAGGAAAAACAACAGAATAGTAACTATTGTAAGTTTTTTCTGGAAACTAAAATTTTCTGTAGCAATGCTCATTTAATGGGATAGTAGTTGAAGCTGCAAAGTTCTGCTATTTGCTGCTAATACCGCCCATAATTATAAATGATTTACGTCAGGAAGCCGGCCGGTGGCTATTCATTCACTTTTCCCATGGCGCTTTCCTTCATCCGTTGGGTAACTTCTTTGCCCAGGTATTTCTCTATGCCCCTTTCTATGGCATAAATGAGCGGGGTGAGCAGGAAAGCCATTGTGAACTTGTAGGAATAGTTAACCAGGCAGATGGATACGACCCTCTGGTAGCTCCAGCCCTTGCCTATTTTAAACGCTATGAACAAAACAATAAAGCTATCTACCAATTGCGAAACTACAGTAGAGCCTGTAGCGCGCAGCCACACTTTCTTTTCCCCGGTCACCTTCTTAATCTTGTGGAATATCCAAACATCCACGAGCTGGCTTACCAGGAATGCAGCAAGGCTACCAGCAATTATCCACATACCCTGCCCGAAAATGCCATTGAAAGCCACCTGCATATCGGGGATGCCATCTGCCTTCTGGCTGCCAATCCAGAAGCCCTGGTCGGCAGGTACATGTATAGCCAAGTAAAACATAAGGAAGGCATAGCAAATTAGCCCTACAGCAATATAAGATATGCGCCTTACTGCCTTTGGGCCGTAGTACTCATTCACAATATCGGTCATAATAAACTCAAAAGGCCACAGCAGAACGCCGCAAGTGAGGGTAAAAGTGAGGTTAGGCTCGCCAAGCAATGTAAATGGCCTAGGTACAAACCCCAGCAGCCGCTCCAGCGA
>CANBTK010000152.1 GCA_947372365.1 Flavipsychrobacter stenotrophus
CCCGGTATTGGGTGTAAATGACCAGCACCTGCCAATAGGCACACCGCTGGTTGTAATGAACGCTTTCCCTAACCCAATGGTGGGCAATGTAACTTTCCGTTACAAGCTGGACGTAAGGGCTGATATCAGCATTTACATCACCGATATTAAGGGTACTGTTGTAAAAGTAGTTAACGAAGGCAGCAAAGCCGCCGGGGACTACTCAGTACAGTGGGATGCTTCACAATTGCCAGCAGGCAATTACGTAGCTAACTTAACTGCCAATGGCGAAAACCAGCAGGCGGTTAAGTTGGTAAAAACAAAATAGGCAGTTTGATTTGATGTTAAGATAGAGGCGCGCTTTTTAGCGCGCCTTATTTTTTTTATTTGGCGCCCGCTTAGTACCTATTGAATATAAAAAACTGCATCAGCATAAATTTGAACACAAAAGTAAACGCAGCAAAGCTATTCCCCTTGGACGGGGAGTGAGGGGATGTTCTCATGCCGAAGTTTGGTGTGAAATTGGTATTATTACGGTACATGCCTGTTTGTTGTTAGCGCTGCGGGCGGGTTACCAGATTGATGGACGGTGGGTGGAAACATAGTAGAATGGCCTGGCTTGCCCATTTGCCTGCCCTGCTCTCATTTTATTCAGATATTTTTATGTTAGTGAAAACGTTTTGGCTCCGCATTGCGTATGTTTTTTACAAATCAAACTGCAATGAAAAAGAATCAACTATTTATTATCATGGTTTTAGCGTGCCTGGGCTTTGGCTTGGCTTTTACTTCGTGTAAGGAGAAAACCGAAACTATCCCGGCTTTACTGCCCAGGGAAAAGCAACTAGGCACAGCTGATGAGCAAGCCAATATACAGGGAGTGTACAATAAGGCTATTGAGGCTATTAAAAAGAACCCGGGCGACCTGCAACAGTATGTAAACCTGGCCAGCGTATTTGTGGCAGAGGGGCGTGTTACAGGCAATAACAGCTACTATGGCAACGCTGCTATGGAGATGCTGAACAAGGTTACGGAAAGCAAAACGCCGAACAGGGATATAGTGTTCCAGGCACTGAATGTGAAGTCGGCTATAGAGCTGAACATGCACCAGTTTAAAGACGCCCTGGCTACGGCAAAAAAAGGTGTTGCGCTCAATAATTTTAATGCAGGTATTTTCGGCGCGTTGGTAGATGCCAATGTGGAAATGGGCAACTATGCCGAAGCTGTAAAGGATTGCGATTCTATGATGAATATCCGCCCTGACCTCCGCTCGTACTCCCGTGCATCTTACCTAAGGCAGATATACGGCCAGAATGCAGGAGCTATTGAGGCTATGAAAATGGCTGTAGATGCCGGGCTTGCTGGAAATGAAAATACGGAATGGGCGCGCACTACTCTTGGCGACCTGTACCTGAATACAGGCAAGCTGGACAGCGCTTCTTTAATGTACCGTTCTTCGCTGGTGTACAGGGCTAACTACCCGTACGCACTTATAGGGCTGGCAAGGGTAGAAAAAGCTAAGAAGAATTATGATGGCGCGATAGAGCAAACCAAAAACGCCATAAAGATGCTGGGCGAGGTAGCGTTTGTAGCGCTGCTAGGCGACTTGTACGAACTGAAGGGCGATGCTGCTAAGGCTAAGGAAACTAAAGCAGATGTAATAAGGCTGCTGGAGGAAGGGCAAAAAAGCGAAACAAAAACGGCGCTGGTAAAGCATAACGTAAGCAGGGAGCTGGCTACGGCCCACCTTAGCGCCGGCAACCTGGACGAAGCCCTTAAAAATGCCCAAACTGACCTGGATATGCGCCCTGATAATATTGATGCCAATGAGCTGGCCGCATGGGTTTACTACATGAAGGGCGTCTATGCCACCGCTAAAGCACATGCCGATAAAATGCTGGCTACAAATACCCAGAACCCGGCTACACTCTACAAAGCAGGCGCTATTTATGCTAAGGCAGGCGACATAGCCAAGGGGCAGAAGCTTATGGATGATGCGCTGGCAACGAACCCTTACATAGATGCAAAAATAGTTGGTGGAACAAGGCAGCCTGTTGCTATAAATAAGCCATAATGAAAAAGGTATTTATCCTGCTGTGCTTACTGCTGGCTTTGGCCTATGCCGCGGATGCCCATGTTATTAAGTATGAACTAGACAAACTGAACGCCGGGCAAGTCTTCTGGAAATATACCCTGGTAGGGTATGAGCATATTATACCATTGGGCTTTGACCACATTCTATTTATTGCCTGTGTTTTCCTGCTGAACAAAAGCCTGAAGCAGGTGGTTATACAGGCTTCCATGTTTACTATTGCCCACTCTATAACGCTGGGGTTGGCTATGTACGGAGTTATAAAGCCGCCACCCAATATTGTAGAGCCACTCATAGCTATATCAATTGTTTTCCTGGCAGTGGAAAATTTCTTCTCTACACAGGTAAAGCCGTGGCGGCTGGTTATGGTGTTCTTGTTCGGCATAGTGCATGGCATGGGTTTTGCCGGGGCTTTGTCGCAACTGGGGTTGCCGCAGTATGCATTTGCTGCCGCATTAATCAGTTTTAATGTGGGGGTGGAGCTGGGGCAGCTGACCATTATCCTGCTGCTCTACTTCCTGCTGGCAAGGCCTTTTTCCGCCAGGGTTTGGTACCGCAAAGCCATAGTTATGCCTATAAGCGCCGCTATTGCGCTGGTGGCCTGCTGGTGGACGGTTGAAAGGATATTCTTCGTTTAGTTCCTGCGTTAATTATTTATTGCTGAAAAAACAATTGCCTGCGCCCATACGTAGGTATACACAACCTTTCTGCTCAATGCTGTTTTATGTACAAGTATTTACTCACCTTTTTACTGGTAATGGCTTCGCGCCTTGTTGCTGCACACCACGGCAGCATAGGCGGCGTAGTTTATGATGGCAATAGCCACAAGCCAATGGAGGGTGTGAGCGTATATGCCAGGGCCGGGAACCATAGTGCCGTTACCGACGCGTTCGGTAAGTTTTTACTGAAGGATATGGAACCGGGCAAGTGTGGCTTGCTGCTTACCCACCTGGGCTTTGAAAACCTGGCAGAAGACGTAACCGTAGAGGATGGCGTTACAACCAATATCACCAGCAATATGCAAAGGGCGGCGGTGCAGATGAGTTCGGTTGCAATAAACGCCAGGCGCAGCCTTAATTTCACCAGCCTGAGCGGGCTGGACCTGAAGCAGCGCCCCGTTAACAGTTCGCAGGATTTGCTGAGGCTGGTCCCAGGCTTGTTTATAGCGCAGCACCAGGGCGGCGGGAAGGCAGAGCAGATATTCCTTAGGGGTTTTGATTGCGACCATGGCACGGACGTTAATATAAGTGTGGACAACATGCCTGTAAATATGGTGAGCCATGCGCATGGGCAGGGCTTTGCCGATGCCCATTTTATTATCCCGGAATCGGTACAAGGCTTTGAATTTGGCAAAGGCCCTTACCAGATAGATAAAGGTAACATGAATACTGCCGGGTATGTTGCTTTTAACATTAAAAACGATATTGAAAACAGTTTTGTAAAAGCCGATGGGGGTAGTTTCGGTTATGCCAGAACGGTGGCGGGGCTACAGTTAATGAGCCGCAACAGCGATAGCAACGCGCATCAGGAAGCCTATGTAATGGGCGAGTATGGCTACAACAGGAGCTACTTTAGCCAGCCCCAGAATTTCAACAAGTTTAACCTGATGGGTAAGTACACTAACTATATTGGCAGCAATAAAATACTTACGCTTACGTTATCGGGCTTTCATTCCTACTGGGATGCTTCGGGGCAAATACCTACCAGGGCTATTGATGAAAATATTGTGGGCGAGTATGGCAGCTTAAGCCCCGAGGGCGGCGTTACCAGCCGTTACAACCTGAATTTGCAATATTTTCAGGGCATCAACAGCAATAGTTACTTTAAAAGCAATTTCTACCTTACGGCCTATTCCTTTAAGCTCTTTTCTGATTTTACTTATTTTTTAGAAGATTCGGTAGATGGCGACCAGATAAAGCAAGCTGAAAACAGGGTTGTGGCAGGCTATAACAGCAGCTATACCACACAGCATACGTTCGGCGGACTGAAAATGAAAACCCAGCTAGGCCTAGGCATAAGGTATGACGATATTCAGGGCGATGAGTTGTCGCATACGCTCAACAGGGCTATTGTCCTTAAACCTATTGAACTGGGCGATGTACATGAAACTAACCTTTATTGCTATGTGGGGCAGTCGGTTTATATTTTGCCACAGTTGGTGATTAACCTTGGTGCAAGGTATGACTACTTTATACAGCAGTATGATGATAAGCTACTTGCCGATAGGCAGCGGTACGCATTTAATACAGGGAAAATAAGCCCCAAAGCCGGGCTTTATTATAACTTCTCTGACAATGCCCGCGTTTACTACAGCTACGGCACAGGCTTTCATACCAATGATGCCCGCACACTTGCACTGGGCAGGCAGTTGGGCAGCAGCATAAATGTAAAGCATACGGTGCCGGGCGCTTTCGGGCACGATTTAGGTGTAGTTATTAAGCCCACGCCCAGCTTGTTATTATCCGGGGCTTTGTGGCTGCTCAATATGCAGGAAGAATATAGTTATGTAGGCGATGTGGCGGTTATAGATACTGGCGGCAAAACCAGGCGCTATGGCGCCGATTTTTCGGCACGTTACCAGGTGCTTAAATGGTTGTATGCCGATTTTGACATTAATTATTCGCATGGCAGGTCCGTAGGGCAGCCCGAAGGGGCCAACTATATCCCGCTTGCCCCATCTATTACCTCCATAGGCGGGCTCACATTTAAGGTTAATAAAAATGCTTCGGCCAGTTTGCGGTACCGCCACATAGGCGACAGGCCGGCTAACAAGGACAACTCCCTTACTGCGTTAGGCTACACAGTCTGCGATGCAGTTTTTAGTTATACCCGCCAGCACTATGAATTAGGTGCCCAGGTTCAAAATTTGTTTAATGTGCAATGGAGGGAAGCGCAATTTGACACAGAAACACGGCTACGGAACCGTAATGGCCTTTTGGAAGGCAGCCCTGCCAGCGATGTGTGCTACACCCCGGGTACTCCTTTCTTCTTAAAACTAAGCGCTACTTATAAGTTCTGATATGGGTAGGTTGTGTTATTAATTTTTGGTTGCTGATATGTATCTCATATATATGCCAGTTTTTATTTTATGGAAATATATTGCTTTATTATGCAGTTTTATGGACAATAATGTTTGCCAGCCGCCCAACCTTTCATAATAATTTAACGTCTTTAACCTTGGCAGCTTTCTTAGGTGACGCTAAAACATAAGTGGAATTTTTTGCAGTTAAACTTAAATTAACCAGTAATTAAAGTTTTGCCTGAAAATGTATTCCATCTTATGGTTTTATTACTTTTTTATGCTAATTGGGCTTGAAAAGTATCCATTTATCCTAAAAAAATCATATTTTGCTAAATTATTTACAAGTGTTCAAGCCGAGTGGCCTTGCAGGCAAATTATAGATAGGTATAAAACTGTATTACTATTATAAAGCATTTTTTATGAAAAGCAGACTGCTACTTCTTTTTTGCCTGATGTTATTAGGGGGTTCGTACAACTCAATGGGCCAAATGACATGCCCGGATAATATTGATTTTGAGACGGGTACTACTAACAGCTGGTCCTATTATATAGGAAGTTGCTGTACCGGCTCAGGTGCGCTCACAGGCTTTGTTTCCACAGCCCCTATTGCCAACAGGCACAGGATAACGACGGGTACTGCTACTGACCCGTATGGTGGTTTCCCTATTGTAGCTCCGGGTGGTGGCGCTTATTCATTAAAGCTGGGTAACAGCGGCGTTAATGCGCAGGCTGAAAAAGCACGTTATTATGTGCATGTGCCTACCGGCGTTTCCAACTATGCATT
>CANBTK010000153.1 GCA_947372365.1 Flavipsychrobacter stenotrophus
AAGGTGGTATTCGCCGTTTTCATCGGCAGTATTGTTGAGGTGGCGGTTAAGGGCAGCAAACATGCTGGCTGTCTCCTTTATGTAGTAGATGCCTACCATAGCCATGTTCGACTTGGGTATGAGGGGCTTTTCTATCATGCGCACCACATTATCTGCATCATTGAGTTCGGCAACGCCAAAGCTGCGGGGGTCATCTACACGCCTCACGCCTATCTGCGAAACGCTGCTGCTCAATACTTCTTTTACGTTATAATCGCATACGGTATCGCCCAGTATTATCATTACCTCGTCATCCCCTACCGATTCCTGCGTGAGCCATATGGCATGGCCTGTGCCCCTGCGGTCGTTTTGTGTAACGAAGGTGCATTTAAGGTTTGGGTAGCGCTTTTCAATATACCGCTGAATTTTTTCGCCCAGGTAACCAATAACAAACACAAATTCCGAAACACCCGCAGCTAAAAGCTGGTCTACAATAACGCCTAATATGGTTTTGCCTGCTATAGGTATCAATGCCTTAGGCTGGGTATATGTAAGCGGGCGGAGTTTCGTACCGGCGCCTGCAACTGGAATTATAGCTTTCACAAAAAGGAATTAAGCGGTAAAATTACAACTAAAAGGCAACTAAAAAACGAATTTAACAACAAAGTAATCACATAATACGGGGTTTTCCCCGTTTAACCGAAATGTTAAATTTGGCTTACTGAATCGGTTAGCGGCCTGTTACCATTATTTTTATATTGAGCCCATTTCGTTGCCATGAAGAAGAAAGCCATATCTATAACTATACCCGGGCCCTGCCACCAAAACAGGGATGAAATGGCCGGTGTTGCAGGCGGCAAATTCTGCATGCATTGCAATAAAACGGTAATAGATTTCACCACATGGGGCGATACTGCCCTGTACAACTTTTTCTCTGCCAGCCAAGGGGAGGTTTGTGGTACTTTTTTAAACACACAGCTGGGGCGTAGTTTGCAGGTGCGCCCGGTAGCACATAGTGCCTTGTACCGCGTGGCAGCCGCTGTGGGCTTTACTATACTTTTAGCCCAGGCAACAGGCAACAAAGCATTTGCGAGGCCGCCCTATGCCAGCGCATACTACTCGCCCATTATTCATGGCGAAGATGCCATACCTGTTGATTCTACCATATTGCGGGGGCACATCACTTCGGATAATGTGCCCGTAAGCGGCGCCCTGGTACAACTATTTCAGCACGGCAGCCTGGCCGTAACAACGATAGCTGATACTATGGGGTACTATTCGGTAACTATCCCTTCGGCAGGCACATACAGGTTGGTGGTATCAAAACCCCAGGCAAGCCCCGGCCCTGCCTGTGTTGTGTACATAACTGCTAACAACTGGCCTGAATACCCAACCTATGAAAAGGAAATAGCCATAACAGAACAAAAAATAAATATAGAAGACGTTTCGCTTTTGCACATGGTGCAAAACCCATCGTTATTCCAGCCCGCCAAAGTCACGTCCGGGGGGGTGGTGATACCATTTGTTGAAACTACAACCGTGGTGTTCCGCCCACGGAAAGCTATAAATCAACGAAAAACAAAGAAAAAATAAGCAGCGGCTTTATTGTGCCACCTTTCATGTTACTCGGCCACAGGTTCCCACAATTCTATTTTGATGCCATCGGGGTCCATGATATGGGCAAACTTGCCGTATTCTGATGCCTCCATTGGTTTTACTGGTTCTATGCCTTCATTTTTTAGTTCTCCAAGCAACCATTCCAGGTCTTCAACTATCAGGTTTATCATCACATCCCGTGTGCTGGGGTCAAAATACTTAGTCTCTTTTGGAAAAGCATTCCAAACGGAACAACCTTTTTGTTCGGGGTTACTTTCGGTGCGCCACTCGAAAGTGGTGCCCCATTTTTCTGGGCTAAACCCCAGATGCTTTACGTACCACTCGCGGGTTGCGTCGGGGTTATCACATTTTACAAAAACACCACCAAGCCCGGTTACTTTTTGAGGCATAAGAACAAATTTTAAAAGGGGAAGAATGAGTTGAAGCTTGCCATATAACGACAATGCCCCGAATCGTTAGGTTCGGGGCGTTGGTATTAAATATCCGCTAATTTAGAATGTTGAAGCAAAGTTGAGCAGGGCAGTGTGCAGTGCGCTGCGGTTGGTAGTAAGGTTCGATTTCAAACCCCACGCAGTGTGGTATATAGTGCCCTGGTTATCGTTAACCGCCTGTGCTGCAGCCCTTGCTGTAGTAGTGGTTGCACTTGCAATACCAGCTTTGGTATAACTAAGTTCAGCCAACATCATATCGTGTACGTCGCTCCAGGTAGCTGTAGCATGTGCCATATCACCAGCGGCAATATAAGAATCCAGCAAGTTTACTTTAGCAGTAAAAGTAGTTACAGAAACCGCTGTAGCTGTTTGTGCCTGGGCGTGCTGCATGCTGCATGTGGCAGTAAGTAAAAAACATGCGAATAATATACGTTTCATTACCTTAGTTTTTATTTGAAGTTACACAAAGTTATGTAAAAAAATCATCAATTCCTATACCCTTAACCCCGGCCCTTCTCCCTAAAAGGGCGAAGGGAGAGCCAATGTCTGCGCCGTGGCGCAGGTTTAGTTAGCCTTTAATGGCTATTCACCATCTAAGACAGCAGCCCCCCCCCTGTATAGTTGGGTAGCATACCTTAAAGATGGTGAATTAATTTTTGACCCGAGGTTTAAATCGGGCCACTTTTTGTCAACTATCTCTATTGTTTTAGGGTCAGCAGCTATAATATTCGGCCACGGGCGGTCAAAATTGTCGAATTTCTTGTTCTTGCGGGTGCCATCCAGCCCCAGTATATTCCTTTCGCTGCCACCAAAAAAGTTGTCGCGGCGGGGGTCCAGGTTGTTGCAGAAACGCCACAGCACGTCGGCAATATCATCGGCTTTAACGGTATGCTCTACATACAGCACCATTTTTATGCCTTTAAAGCCCGGCAGGCCACAAAGCCCTTCGTGAACTTCCCTTACATGCCCCACCCGGTTTTTTTCTATGGCAATAAACAGCACGGGTATGCCCCATTCTTTAGCCAGCTTTTCATTGATGCCTGTTATTTCGGGGTACTTAGCCATAGCCTCCTTTACCGAGAAAGCAGCATCCAGCTTAAACGGCACCAGCGGCTCGGTAATTTCTTCTTCCCATTTGCGGGTGCCATCAATACACATTTTGCCGCCAAAGCCTAGTTTAGAACAACTGTGGTCCAGTACGTCCATTGGCCCCTGGCTAAAGTAAACATCCGTAACCGGGTTTATGTTATTGAAAACGTATTGCGCCAGCGCCTTGTAATCGTCAATTTTTGTTTTGCCATCTGCAAGTACCAGTATCTTGTTAAACATCATTTGCCCTGCACCCCACATAGCATTCATCACCTTCTGCCCCTGGCCTGCATATTCTTTGTTTATGGTAGCTATCACCAGGTTATGGAACACCCCTTCTACCGGCATATGCATATCGGTAATTTCAGGCACCATGGTCATCTTGATAGGCGCCAGGAAAATACGCTCCGTAGCCTTGCCTATCCATGCATCTTCCTGCGGCGGTATGCCTACTATGGTTGCCGGGTAAATAGCATTCTTTTTGTGGGTAATGGCCGTAACATGGAAGCGGGGATACCAGTCGGGTAGGGAATAATAGCCCGTATGGTCGCCGAAGGGGCCTTCCCATATCAGCTCTTCGTCGGTATCTACATAGCCCTCTATGATAAAATCGGCATCAGCAGGCACCTCAATATCGGGCTGGGTAAGGCAGCGCACCAGCTCCACTTTCTTCTTGCGCAAAAAGCCGGCTAACATATACTCATCTACATTCTCGGGTAGTGGCGCAGTGGCGGCATAGGTATAAACCGGGTCACCGCCCAGGGCTACGGCCACCGGCATGCGTTTTCCCAGTTTCTTATATTCGTTATAGTGGCGGGCACTCACTTTGTGCTTGTGCCAGTGCATACCCGTCATATCCTTGCTGAATACCTGCATACGGTACATGCCTATATTGCGTATGCCATTATTAGGGTCCTTGGTATGTATGGCAGGCAGGGTGATGAAGGGGCCGCCATCTTCGGGCCAGCATTTAAGTATAGGTATTTTGCTGAGGTCGGGGGTAGCCATTACTACTTCCTGGCAGGCACCTTTGCCGCTTACCACTTTGGGCATCCATGAGGCGAACTTGCCCAGTTGTGGCAGCATAGCCAGCTTTTCCAGGATGCCGTTTTTGGGGGCTGAAAGGGTTTTGAAAAGGTTTTCTATTTCGTGCATCGAGTCATCCAGGTGGTTTACGCCAAGTGCAATGCACATGCGGCGGTCGCTGCCCATGCTGTTAATCAGCAGCGGGAAATCGGTGCCCGTATTTTCAAACAAAAGTGCCTTATTCCTATCGGGTGTTTTCGATATCCTGTCGGTAATTTCAGCTATCTCCAGAACCGGGTCCACAAACGTCTTGATCCTCACTAATTCTCCGGCCTGTTCCAGTGCGTCAACAAAAGCCTGCAAAGATTTGTATGCCATGGCGCAAAGGTAGGTTTTGCGGTTTACAGTTCTCTATCAGCAATATTGGGTTTGGGGTAGGGTGGTATTGGGGATAATTATAGTATCATAAAACTCATTAAGAAGTTGCTAGTGCTTCATTGGCAAGTTCTATCTACCTTTAACCTAAATTGTACTTTAATGTCAGAGAAGAAAGTTTCTAATAAAAACTTAACAAGCGCTAAAAACGCTAAAAACGATGAGTTTTATACTCAGTACCACGACATAGAAAAAGAAATAGCAGCATACTTAGAATACAACCCTGACGTATTCCGAAATAAAACACTCCTTTTGCCTTGTGATGACCCTGAATGGAGCAACTTCACCAAGTTTTTTGCACAGAATTTTGAAAGATTTGGACTTAAAAAACTCATAAGTACAAGCTATGCGCCAGATAGCAAAAAAAATAGGGCTTTATACCAACCAAGTCTTTTTGAATTAAATGCACCACAATTTGACGAAAAAAAAACAGTAAGAAACGGAAAGATTTTCGTACTTGCACACGACAAATCAGGTGACGGCAAAATTGATGTAAATGACTTAGAGTGGAGTTACTTAGAAGGTGATGGAGACTTTAAGAGTCGAGAGATTATAGATTTACGTAATGAAGCGGATATCATAATTACTAACCCACCTTTCTCGCTATTCCGGGAATTTGTAGCTTGGATAATTCAAACAAACAAACAATTTTTACTGATTGGCAGTATTAATGCGATAACCTATAAAGAAATATTCCAGCTTATAAAAGATAATAGAATTTGGTTAGGTGCTACAGGTTATAGTACTGACATGGTTTTTGCTGTTCCAAAGGGCGCAGAAATAGATGAAAAGGACCGACAGAAAGCGGCTAGACTGGGATATGTAGGAGATTATACAAGGCTTGGGAATTCATGTTGGTTTACTAATCTTGACCATGGAAGGCGCCATCAACATTTGCCATTGATGACTACAGCAGATATTATAAAATTTGGCTCTAAAAAACCGTTTGATAAGTATGATAATTATAATGCAATTGAAGTTCCATATATAAAATATATTCCGAGTGATTATGAAGGTGTGATGGGAGTGCCAATTAGCTTTCTTGACAAGTACAACCCTGAACAATTTGACATCATAGGAAGTGATTACAACATAAAAGAAGGTATTTTACCCGAATTAATTAATCCTGAATGGAAGGGAAAACTGGATAGAGGTTATATAAACAATCAGAGAATTTATAGTCGAATTCTTATTAAACATAAGAACACAACCAAATGAAAACAACATTAAGGACAGATATTACTGTTAAAGAGATTTGCGATGGCTTCGTATATAACGAACTTGAAGGG
>CANBTK010000154.1 GCA_947372365.1 Flavipsychrobacter stenotrophus
GAAGAAACGGCACTATTATCAAGCATAGAAGGCCAGCGCCCTGAAGTAAGGGTGCGCCCGCCATATCCTACACAGCAAGGCCTGTTCAACAAGCCAACGGTTGTAAACAACGTGGAAACGCTGGCTTGCATACCCTGGGTAGTTAAAAATGGCGGCGCAGCATTTGCGGCAATTGGCAAAGGCAAATCAACAGGTACAAAGCTGGTTTCGCTCGATGGTTTCTTTAACAAACCGGGCATATACGAAGTAGATATGGGTACGCCGCTTTCGGTTGTTGTAAATGAGCTGGGTGGCGGCTTCAAAGAAAAGATAAAGGCAATGCACATAGGCGGCCCGTTGGGTGGCCTGGTGCCAGTTGATAAGATTGATGCACTCAGTGTTGATTTCGAAACATTTGCACAAAACGGATTTTTGCTGGGCCATGCATCAGTAGTTTGCCTGCCGGAAGCTTTCCCCATCATCAATTACATAGAGCACCTGTTTCAGTTCACAGCCCATGAAAGCTGCGGCAAATGCTTCCCGTGCAGGCTGGGTTCTACCCGTGGCTATGAACTCGTAAACAAAGCAATTACAAGCGATTATAAAATGGACCGCGAGCTGTTCACTGACCTCATAACTACAATGGAAATAGGCTCATTATGTGCGCTGGGCGGTGGTTTACCATTACCTATCCGTAACTCACTGAAGTACTTTGATGATGAGTTGAAAGGGTATTTTAGGAACTAGTTCGGCATTAATTTCGCTCGCGGTTGCCAGTTTTGAATGTATTATTTCGTAAATTTGATAGAGTGAAAAATGCGGAGAAGGTTCTACTGGATTTTGAGGTTGATAAACTGACAAATTCAATTGAAAATGCGATAACGGGTGAGGTTTTTGACACTGATATTATCGAAATGAAGGCCAGTGATTTAAAACAATTAAAGAAAGCGGATTGGTAATTTGACTGGCATAAAGAGTTAAAAAAGGAAAACAGAAGGGTTTATAAATTAGTGACTTTCAATAATCCCAAAATTGTGCACGGGCTTATTAGCATTGAAGATTGTAGCGATCATTTTTTCATGCACCTGATAGAAAGTGCGAAATTTAATAAAGGAAGGGCTAAAGTGTATAGGGGTGTCCCTGGAAACCTGGTGGCGTTTGGATGTAAGGCTGCTTTTGAAAAAGGATATGGTGGTGTCGTTACGTTCGTTGCGAAGAGCCAATTGATAGGCCATTACAAATTGGCGTTAGGTGCTAAACTAATAGGAGGGAATAAAATGTACCTCGATACAAAGGAGGCTCTGATTATAGTAAAACAATATTTTAAAAATTTGAGTTATGAATCTCAAGAAACTGGATGATAAGGATGTTGTGTTTCTGGATGAACCCTGGACTGATGAAGAATTGGTTCATTTTCGGGAACTTCTCAAGAAAAGCAAGAATAGAAATTTTGACAAGGGATTAAAGGTGCCGGTTGTTGCTACGCCTGTTAAGGCTAAAAAGCAAGTATCGGCAGCATAATTTGACATCCATTCACATTTAAGTTAGAATAGAAAAACAACCACAATGAGCAAGCAATATTATGTAGATAATAAGCCGGGTAGTGGCGCATCTTCTTCGGGTAAGGAGCCAATACCTGTTACGGCTAAAGTTGCCTATATAGATGACCAGCCTTACGAAATAAAGGACGGGGAAACCATCATATCCCTCATGAGAAGGAACTTTGGAAAAACCGTTGTCCCTACATTATGCGATGCTCCCAACCTCGATCCATTTGGGTCATGTAGGGTATGCAGTGTAGATGTGGCACTTACAAAAGGCGGCCCAGCTAAAGCTATGGCTTCCTGCCATACGCCTGTTATGCCGGGCTCATATATTTACCCGGAATCAGACCGCATACAGAAACTAAGAAAGAACATTATAGAGCTGGTACTTACGGACCATCCGCTCGATTGCCTTACCTGCGAAGTAAATAACAATTGCGAGCTACAGACTGTAGCGGCAAGGGTGGGCATTCGCGATGTACGTTATCCCGAAGGCAAGAACCACCTCTATAAAAAAGAAGAGAAGGACCACAGCCATGCTTACATGACATCGGACTTTTCGAAGTGCATTAACTGCTACCGTTGTGTGCGGGCGTGCGATGAAGTGCAGGGCCAATTCGTGCTCAGCATGGGTGGCCGCGGCTTTGATAGCCACATCATAAAAGGCATAGAACAGAATTTTGAGCAGTCGGATTGTGTGAGCTGCGGTGCATGTGCGCAGGCTTGCCCTACGTCGGCAATCTCTGATATTTTCGAATCCAAATCTATTCAGGTTGACGAAAAGATACGTACCGTTTGTACGTATTGCGGCGTAGGTTGCAACCTTGAGGTTGCTGTAAAAGGCGGCAAAGTAAAATCAATACAAGCACCTTACGAATCGGAAACCAACCAGGGGCATACCTGCCTTAAGGGCCGTTTTGCATTTTCTTTCTATAACCATCCTGAGCGCCTTACATCACCATTGCTGAAGAAGAATGGGGAATTTGTTGAGGTGGGCTGGGATGAGGCTTATGATTACATAGCATCAGAAATGCACCGCATCAAAGCTAAATATGGGCCTGATTCTATTGGCGCGATATCATCAGCCCGCGGCACTAACGAGGAGAACTACCTGCTGCAGAAATTTCAGCGTGTAGTTATAGGCACTAATAATATTGACAGTTGCGCCCGTGTATGCCACTCACCAACGGCATTGGGCATGCAGCGTACCTTCGGTACAGGTGCCGCAACTAATTCCATAAAGGATATTAAAAAGGCCGATTGCATTATGGTAATTGGTGCGAACCCTACATCAGGGCATCCGGTTACAGGTGCTAAGATCAAGCAATTTGCAGTAAGTGGCAAGCCAAGTATTGTCATAGACCCCCGCCGTACCGAATTGGCTAAGTATGCTACTTATCATTTGCAACTGCGCCCGGGCACTAACGTTGCAGTTCTCAATATGATGCTGTATTACATTATTGTTGAAGGGCTGGAAGATAAGGGCTTCATCGAGACGCGCACTGAGGGTTACGAAGATTTTAAACAGAACATCCTGAACCTCAATATTGAGGAGATGGAAAAGATATCGGGTGTTGACAGGGAGTTGGTGCGCAAAGCAGCAATTGCCTACGCATCTGCACCTAATGCTATGAGTTTCCATGGCCTGGGTGTCACAGAGCATTCGCAGGGGACATTTGCTATTATGCAGATAACCGACCTGGCAATGATTACCGGCAATATTGGCCGCCCGGGAGTAGGGGTTAACCCGCTTCGTGGGCAGAACAATGTGCAGGGCGCTGCCGATATGGGTTGCCAGCCGCACCAGGGCGCTGGTTACTACGATGTAACCGACCCTGTTTACCACAAGAAATACGAAGAGTTTTACGATGCCAAATTGCCAAACTATGTGGGCTTAAAAACGCCACAGATGTACCAGGCTGCCCTTGATGGCAAACTGAAGGCGATGTGGTCCATTGGTGAAGATATGGCGCAGACTGACCCTAACACGCACCATGTAAAGGCTGCTATTGCACAGTTGGAATTGTTCGTGGTACAAGAGCTGTTTATGACCGAAACTGCTAAGCTGGCACACGTAGTGCTGCCGGCATCTTCGTTCCTGGAAAAGGAAGGTACTTTTACCAATGGCGAAAGAAGGATTCAAAAAGTAAATAAGGTAGTAGAGCCGATACGCGGCACAAAATCTGACGGGCAAATAATAGTAGAAGTGATGAACCGCATGGGTTACCCGCAGCCGGAATACAGTGCGGAATCTGTGCTGGAAGAAGTATCGCGTATAGTGCCTTTCTTTGAAGGTGTTAAGTGGAGCGAACTGGGCACTAACGGTAAACAATGGCCGGTAAACAAAGACGGGGTAGGTACCGATATCCTGCACGTTGGCACATTTAAGCGCGGCCTGGGCAAGTTCGTTTATAACGACTGGAAAGAGTCGGAGGAAATAGTGAAAAACGGCAAGGAATTCCCATACATAATTACTACAAACCGCGAGCTGGAGCATTACAATTGCGGTACCATGACCCGCAGGACAAACAACGCCAAAATTGTTACAGTAGATGTGCTGCTTATAAACCCTGCCGATGCGGCTAAACACAATATTGTGGAAGGCGATATGGTTTGTGTAGAGTCAGCCCGTGGCAAGATAGATGTAATGGCACATGTTACCGATGAAGTGAAGCCCGGCGTGCTTAGCAGTACGTTCCACTTCCCTGAAATAGCTATGAACAACATCACATCAAGCGAGTGCGATAGCCAGGCGCTGTGCCCCGAATATAAGGTTGTGGCATGCAACATAAGAAAGAGCAAAGGGGAATATAAGAATATGAAAGTGATGGCATAACAACCTTGAATTTATAGAGCAACTCACTACGCCTTCCAAGGGTATAGTGAGTTGTCTTTTTTCTAGGCCCATCTCATCAGGGGATTGTCATAAAATGCGCCTGACCAGGCCGCGAAAATTGATTGAGCATGATGATTGTTATAATTGCAGATGTTCGCTAAAAACAATCCGCAGGTATCAGGTTTTATCGAAAAACCATTGGATATAAAGGAGTTGAAGTGTATTTTCCCCGGCCAGATTGTTCATCTATGATGTTATTGCCGATAAAGCGGTACAAAGAAAATAGAATGGCGCAGGTACACACCATGCCTGATATGTCAGGGCTTAATATGAAAGCTAATATAGGTTTTCAGCTACTGCTTTTTACCCTTGCCCGAAATGAACTTCAAAATGGTCCTATGCAGGTTATCAGGGTTAATTGGTTTGAAAATAATATCAACAATACCTATTTCTTTAAACTTTTCCTGCATACCAGCGGATGTAGACGCCGTTAAGGGAAAAATGGGTATGTCCTTGTTGAATTTCCTTATTTCGGTACTGGCGGTAAGTCCATCCATTACGGGCATTTGCACGTCCATGAGTATCAAGTCATAATTCCCGTTTTTTACTTTCTCTACAGCAATGGCACCATTCTCGGCAACCGTTACATCAGCGCTCCAGTTCGATAGCATTTTTTTAGCAAGTATTGAATTAAAGGCCACGTCTTCCACCAATAAGATCTTAACGCCACCAAGCCCTTCCTTCTCCATTTTGGCATCATTCACCTCAATTTCTTTCAGGTCACTTTTTTCAAACCAGATCGAGAAATGAAATTTAGAACCTTTTCCCTCTTCACTTTCTACCTGTATTTCGCTGCCCAGCAAACCAAGCAATCTTTTAATGATTGCCAGCCCGAGGCCAGAACCGCCAAACTCCCTTGTGATATACTTGTGGGCTTGAGTGAAGCGTTCAAAAATATGGCGCTGATTTTCTTCGCTGATGCCTATCCCGTTATCCGAAACGGAAAAATAAATTTCGGCTTTATTTCCGCTCGTCGATTTTAGCATCAATTCAAGGGTTATACGCCCATTTTTGGTGAATTTTATTGCGTTAGATACCAGGTTATTTAAAACCTGCGACAGCCGGGTAATATCACCCTTCAGGAAGTTAGGGACATCCTCATCAAACATTACTTTTATTACATTGCCATTCTCATCAGCCCTTATTTTATTGGCAAGCTTTATGTCATTCAGTAATGCACGGATATCGAAGTCACTTTCAGCAAAAATAATTTTGCCTTCCTCAATTTTACTGAAATCAAGCACATCGTTTATCAGGCTTAATAAATTCCTGGCTGAGATCTGGAGAATATTCAGGTATTCAACCTGGGTGGGTTGTGGGTTTTCATTAATGAGCAGGTGTATATAACCGATTATGGCATTGAGGGGTGTCCGTATCTCGTGGCTCATTACCGAAAGGAAATCACTCTTAGCTTTTGACGCGTTTTCAGCCGCTTCTTT
>CANBTK010000155.1 GCA_947372365.1 Flavipsychrobacter stenotrophus
CACCGTAGCCTATTTTTAACCGATACCTGTATGGTTTCAATTATTTATTGTTAAGTGCTATATTTGTAGGTAATGGCATTTTGTGCCCTGACTATGGCTTACGGGGATATTTCAATTATACTTATTGCGGTTATCATCGCGCTATCGGGAGTGGTGATAAACCTTGTTAAAAAGGGTGGCAGAACGCAGGTGGTTTATGAGCAGGATGGGGGCACCTTGCTGGCCTTCAGGCTGGTTGTGCCTGTAGCACTTGTTGCCAGTGTGGCGGTTTATTTTTTAAAGGTGGGGCATATTGCCGCATTCCCGGCCGGGCTACTTTATGCAGGCTACCTGCTTGTTGCTGCCGGGCTGCTCATACGCTGGGTGGCGGTGCTGAGCCTGGGCGATGCGTTTACGGTAAAGGTAACGATACTTAAAAATCATGGGCTTAACACGGGGGGCATCTACAAAAACATACGGCACCCCAGCTATACCGGCTTATTGATGTACTACCTGGGCCTGGGGCTGGTTATGCAGAATTGGGTTTGCCTGGCGGTACTGGCGGCTGCCCCGCTCTGGGTGACGCTGAACAGGATAAAACTGGAAGAGCGTGTTTTAAACAGCCATTTTGGAGATGAATATAAGGCGTACTCCCTAAGGGCATGGAAGCTGCTGCCCTATATTTTTTAAAAACTCTTTTTTATCCGTGCGGCTACCAGCAGCCAAGAGAAGAATATGTGTGTAATAATGGACAACAGAAAAAGCTGCACTGCCCCCAACAAGCTAAGCCTCAAAAGATAGTAGCTGAATAACGCCACCCCCAAACTGGAGTCGGTTTTATCAAGCAGCATAAACAGCCAGCGGTTGCTTTGGGCATTGCCGCCGGGCGCTATCCCCAGCCTGCGCTTGAGGTAGGAGTTGGGCAGCTCAAACAGCATGTATGCAAAGCCTAACAACCCGCCAATTACAGCCGCCTTCCATAGCGGGAAGTGAGGGATAGGGAAGTTAATAACCACCTGAAAAAACGCATTGAGC
The DNA here is from genome assembly GCA_947372365.1 of Flavipsychrobacter stenotrophus. Classification (GTDB taxonomy): domain Bacteria; phylum Bacteroidota; class Bacteroidia; order Chitinophagales; family Chitinophagaceae; genus Flavipsychrobacter; species Flavipsychrobacter stenotropha_D. The sequence continues at coordinate 1,015 of CANBTK010000155.1, forward strand.
GGTGGCACAATAAAGAAACCCCTCCACGTTTTGTTCTGGCCGAAAAGCGGCGTAGCAATGGGGTGTGTAAGAAAAGGGAACAGCCCCTTCTTTACTATAATAATGTGCAGCACATTAGATAGTATAAGCGGGGCGATGGCGTAAATAAACAGCTCCTTCATATTACAGCGTTTCTAGCAGGGCTAACATACGGAACGAATTCAGGAATATGCGTATGGCAAATTCATAGTCCATGAGTATGCGGCCTGCCATATAAAATGATACCCGGGTTACCAGGTATTCTTTGAGCGAATATACGTAGCCTTTTTTCCACTCTTCCCATGCTACCTGGGTGGGCTGTATAGCATGGTGGTACCTGATGTACCTTTCAAAAATAGCTGCATCAAAATTTTCGGGTAATACAAAGCTGAGGAATTCTACAATATCCCTGTGGGGGAAATTTACGGCAGCCAGTTCCCAGTCGTAAATACAAATGCGGCCATCCTTCCTTATGCAGGCGTTGCGCGAATTGAAGTCGTTGTGGACAATTGTTTTTTGCAGTTTAAGGTTGTTGTGCCCATCTTCCAGTTCTGCAATAAAGCCCAGCAATTTTTCGGGCAGGTTCCGCCATTCGTAATTGTCGTATTCTTTTATAATGATTTGGGCAAACTTTTCATACAGTGGCATGGCAGCCCACGGTTCAAATGTTTTTATTTCCCCGGGCCTCCCGGCAAAGGCATCAACTGAGAAAAGCCCGTGCACTTCCGTTACCGCTTTAATGGCCTCCTCAATATAGCTTTCTGTCCATTTCGCTGGTTCGTTCTCGGAGTTGATAACCAGCAGTTCGTTGTAATCAAGGCTTTCCAGCAATAGCAGGTACACCTCCCTTGGCTCGTCTTGTTTGCAACCATAAAACCCCGGTATGCAGCCGGGTTTACTTTGGTGCAGCAACTGGTAAAGCAGTATTTCTTTCTTGTGGCAGTGTTTGTATTCAAGTACGCCCTCGTACTCCGAAATCAGGTCGGCAAGCTGAGGGTCAATAGATGCGGCCATAAGGTGCAGCCCCCTTATTACTTCGCTATCCAGCGGCTTGCTTTTTATCAGCACCTGCTTTTTTTCTGTGCCCCCGGTTGTGCTGTTGCCCCTGAATTCCAGTTCCGCAGGCACAAAGCCTACCAGCTTCTTATTCACCCTGCTGGTAAGGGTTATCATAATGCCATTTTCTATTAGCTTGCCGTCAGATAGTTCCACCCCAACCAGTTCTTTGCCCTCAAAATTACCGTTAAGGCATTGTTGAATAAGCTCTTTATCCAGGCCTGATTTGGTGAGCCAGTTTACGGGTTTATTACGGCCTAGTTTCTCGTGCGATTTTGCAAACTGCCCGCTGACAATGGCAGCAAATGTTGATACCTCCAGCGAAAGCGCGAAGCCGGCAATCAGCTTTGCAAAGCGCTCTACTTTGCCAGCCCCGGCGCAACCCATCAGCTTAAGCGCTTCGTTTTGTTTGGGCAGGTGGGTACCGCCGCCTACTGTGCCAATAACCAGCGATGGCAGGCTCAGGCTGCAATACAGCCCACGGGCCGATTGCTCTACGTTCAGTATGCCTACGCCCGCCTCATGGATGCTGGCGAGGTCTTGCCCGGTAGCAACAAATATGGCGGCTATGGCATTGGCTACATTTATGTTGTAGCCTACCATGCCATCAAGCAGGCCCAGTACCCGCGACTGGTTAAAGCAGCGTATGAAATCGCGCGAATTAGTGCGCAGCACTTTTTCTATTACATGCTCATCCAGCTCGCACTCGGCTATTACATGCACTCCCCGCCCATGCATCATTGAAAAATGGGAAACTTTCTTATCAGATGCCCCATTGCCTTCTATTACAAAATGCACCGGCTCAATGCCGCACTCTTCAATAAAGTGCTGGTTCATCCACAGCACGCCGTGCCATGTGCAGGTAGTGGTCATGTTTTGCCCGGCGGCATCGCCGGTGGTATATACAAACCTCAGGTGCACACTTTTGCCCGTTACTACAGGTAGTATGGCCTGCAGCTTTGCATGGTTGGAATATTGCTCTACTTTATTTTTTATCTTATCAAATTGCAGCGCCACCCAGTTTTTGAAAATAAGGCTGTCGCCCAGGCTGCTGAATATAAATAACGGGCTGCGTATCATTTTCTGGTGGATAACGGCAGCCGAAAAACCACCGCTATAGCTTATCGCTTTTGCCCCCCGGTTCATGCTGGCTACTAATGCGCCTTCCAGTGTGCCGGCTGCGGTATATGCCATTTCCTCATTGCCTTCGGTACGGAAAAGCAGCGGGCCTACCAGCCCTACCGGGATTTCGACCGAGCCTATAAAGGATTCTATATTATGCCTGATGGTATCGGGGTGGAGCGTTGTGCCTGATAACGAACCAACGGGGATGCCCAGCCCCTCCAGGTACTTTACCCTCTTTTCTGTTGCATCTCCTGTTACTAAACCCCTGCCGGGTACAATTGGATAATCTTCCATGTGCATACTTGTTTAAACTGCTTTGGGCTTGAAAGCTACAGTGCCTGCATCGCCATCGAGGTGCAGGTAATCGCCGTTTTTAAAAATTGAGGTTGCACCTGCCACCCCTACTACTACCGGGATGCCCAGCTCCCGGCCTACAATAGCGGTGTGCGACAGTAACGAGCCTTTTTCGCACACCATACCTGCTGCCTGTGCCATCAGGAAAACCCATCCCGGGTCGGTCATTTTTGAGACCAGTATTTTGCCCCGCACATCTGCATCCAGCCTTGGCTCCGTTATTACAGCGGCCTCGGCATCGACCGCCCCTTTTGAAACAGCAAGGCCCTGAAAGGTGCCTGCTTTCGGGCTTACCTTCTTTTTGTTTTTATCAAATACTGGCACGCTGCCATCCATATACATAATCCTATCTGGCAGTGTTAGTGTGCCGTACTTTTCATACCGGGCTTTTAGCCCGGCTATTAATGCTGCTTTGCTATCCCTGTTGCCTTCGGTGCAAAATGATTTTAAATCCTGCATGGTTAGGTAAAATACGTCTTCCTGCGCATCTATTACCTTTTCGCCCACCATCATTTTCCCTACCTCTAAAAATATGTCTTTTACGGCGCTGTACCCTCGGGTGCGGCAGAAGCGCATATTTTCCCGCTGCTTTAACCCATACCGGGCAAGCCTAAGCATAGCGTTCAATGCCATTGCCGAGGGCTGCCACCATTTGAGCTTTTGGCTAACTGCCGCTTCAGCCCCCTCCCTTATCTGTTGTTGCTTGCCCCTGAAACCGGCAGCGGTAGTATCAGATAACAACTGGTTGCGCAGCATGCCTATAAATATTTCGGGGTTGCGGCGCAGCGACTTTGTTTCCAGCTTTAGTTCGGCCAGTGTCCTGTCCCCGAATTTCTCTAAATAACTACATGCCTTTTCATAAAAGGCTTTGTGCTTTTCTTGCTGCAGCACCTTCCATGTTTCGGCGGCAGGCAGCGTAAACAGCTGAACGAGTTCCGGGTTTTGTTTTACTTCTTCTTTTAGTTCCAGTACGGAAAGTATTGTTTCTTCGGAATCTATGCCTCCTATGCCACACAGCAAATCGTTGGCCAGCCCTGCGCTGGCTTCCGGCATGTATTTTTTAATTAGGCCCTGTAGCCAGCCAAATGCTTTGAAGGCAATAAAGTCGTTGACTATAGTAAGGTGCCACGGCTTGAAAAGCAGTGCTGTGCTTTTTTCATAGTGCGCCCACAATGCAGCTGGGGATGCAAGGTTTTCCTGATAGCCCCGCAATAAGGTGTAGTTATGGGTAAATTCTTTGAAGAACCGCTTGTTACCGCGCTTATAGTTCACTATCAGTTTTGCTGATGCCGCCCCTGCCCTGAACTTGTTCCTGAAAGAAAAATTTACCTTGTCGGCCGCGCCATCGGCAAGCCCTACGGCCTGTTCCCACGCTTCCATTGACTTGCGCGAATTATGCACCAGCGATAGCATGCGGTACCAGTTATCTAACCGGTAATAAATGCGCCCATCAAAATGCTCCAACAGGTTCTCAAAAACCAGCGCATATTTTTTTATGGTTTGGGGCGCTACCATAAAAGCCCCTGCGCTCCCTGAAAAAACTTTCTGGTAAGCATCGGCCACAAAGCTGTAGGTTAATGGCAGCGTAATGCCAGGATAGCTCTCTACTATATTAGTGTTATCCAGTATTTTTATTTTGTCGCGGTTCAGTGTAGTGATAGGGCGCATCTGTAGCAGGTACAGCTTCCCATCCGCATCAAACGAAAACTCTATATCGGCTGGTGTGCCCAGCAGTTTTTCGGCCGATGCCATATAATCGCACACTTCAAAAACCTGAGCCTCGCTCAGGGTGGGCTGATGCCCTTTGGTTTCATCAACAGGCACTACTGCCAGGCCTATGCCCGGGCTATATACCACCGCCGATGTTTTGTGGGCCACCTCTGTATCTATAAGCCTCATCTGCCGGTTTACGGTATAGGTGTCGGTTTCCACTTTGTCGGCAACAATACCTTCGCCCAGCCCATAGCCTGCTACCAGCAACATATCGGCCATATTGCCGGCAATGTTCATAGAAAAGCCTACGCCCGATTTTTCGGCAGCTACCATCTGCTGCACTACCACTGCAAATTGGACCCCCTTCAGCGGCAGCCCTTGCAGGCACCTGTATTTGAGCGCAGCGAACGACCAGCCGGAAGCAATTACTTTTAACAGGCTGATGCCCAGGCTTTCGCTATCAACGTACAAAAGGCTATCGTGCTGCCCGGCAAATGATGCTACTGAACCATCTTCCGCAATGGCTGATGAGCGCACCGCCACTAGATAGTTGGTACCTGCAATTTGGGTACATGC
>CANBTK010000156.1 GCA_947372365.1 Flavipsychrobacter stenotrophus
ATTTCCCGCATACTGGAGATGAGCAGGGCAATGTAGCCTGCATTGCATATGCAAGTACCTGGCTTTGGGCAATGCCCCTATCTGATATTACTGCAAGCTCATATGCCTTGTTGTAAGGTTGCTTCGGCGAAGGGCCTCGCAAGGGCCCGGTAAGGTAAGCGGCTTGCATTTGGCTTTGCATGCCAGCCATTCCGTTATTATTGCGGTGAAACTGTATAATTTCCTATAAAGGTACATCCATGCTTTTGCAGCACAAGCTGTAGCCTATTGCACACCCGCCAAAAGGCTGGTAATTCCCTTATAAATTGGTTTGCTGGGCTTCGTGTTCTTTTTTCCACTCGTCCCTGTGTTTGCGCAGGGGGTGCTGCTTTGATTTGTTGAAAATCATCATGCCATTTTCCCGGCCAGCCCTCAAGGCTTTTTGCTCGTCAGGTGGCATGTTTTTCTCTTCCATGCAGGAGGTACTACAGCAGCCTTCGTATTGCACGGCGCAATCGGCACACTGTATAAACAGCAAGTGGCAGCCATCATTTTTGCAGTTGGTATGTGTATCGCAGGGCTTGCCGCATATGTGGCATTCTGCTATTACATCTTCGGTTATACGTTCGCCAAGGCGCTCATCAAAAACGAAGTTTTTACCAATAAACTTAACGGGTATCTGCTCTTCCTTGGCTTTGCGGGCATATTCTATAATGCCGCCTTCTACGTGAAAGATGTTTTTGAAGCCATTGTGCAGCATGTAGGCGCTGGCTTTTTCGCAGCGTATGCCGCCAGTGCAATACATGATAATATTCTTGTCCTTTTTATCCTGCAGCATTTCCACCGCCATAGGCAACTGGTCGCGGAAGGTATCGGAAGGGACTTCTATGGCCCTTTCAAAATGCCCCACTTCATATTCGTAGTGGTTGCGCATATCTACTATTATAGTATCGGGGTTCGCTGCCAGTTCGTTGTACTCGCGGGCTTTAAGGTATTGGCCGGTTTTAGCAGGGTCGAAGGTGGGGTCGTCAATGCCATCAGCCACTATTTTCTGGCGCACTTTGAAGCGCAGTGCCCAGAACGACTTGCCGTCATCATCAAGCGCAATATTCATCCTTATTCCATTAAGCTCCGGCGCAGCCTGGTATAGCGTATCCCTGAAAGCGTCATAGTTGCCCTGTGGCACGCTTACCTGGCCATTAATGCCTTCGTTGGCTACGTATATCCTGCCAAAAACCTTCAGGTTGAAGAATTTGACGTACAAATCGTTGCGGAAGCTTACCGGGTCGGCAATGTTGAAATATTTGTAGAAAGAAACTGTGGTACGAGGTTCTGTTTCAGCAAGCATCAATTGCTTCAGTTCCTCATTATTGATGCGGTTGTGTAGCACTGGCATGGTGTACCTTCCTTATTTTTTGAGTTAGAAAGTGCAAAATTACGGTTTTTGGGCAAAGCCCGGCAATGATATTGGTCACTAACCCCGGGCGTTTGTGGCAAGCGCCGAAAATTTAATTGATGCTTTGCAGTAAAATACCCGATTCTCTGCGATATTTGTAGAACAATCCCTCTGGCTATTTTTTGAATGTTTTCACCCCTTTTTTATGAGGAAATTGTTGTTGTTTACCATAGTTGTTTGCGGTTTTTCGGTATTGCGGGCGCAGGAAGCGCCTGTAGCCGTTGCCATCCCTGATATTGCCGGGACTTATGCAGGCAAAGCACCCTGTGCCGATTGCGAGTTTATAGAAACCGAATTGGAACTGGCTTATGGTACCGATACTTCGGGCGAATTTTCGCTGAGGGATAAGTATGTGGGTAAGCAGGGCGGTATTATGTCGCGGGTAAAGGGCGAATGGGCGAGGGTAGTAGATGCCAAGGCGGGCGTGCTGGTTGTACTGAACAATGACCTGCCCGAAAAAGCTATGTATTACCGCTTAACTAAGGATGGAAACCTGTTGCCGCTGGACCAGGAACTGAATAAGGTAGAGTCGCCTATAGATTGTACGTTGCGGAGGAAGCTGCAGTAGGGGCAGTGGGCAATGTCATTGACTTAAGGTGATAAAAGTTTCACGCGGAGGCGCAAAGCCGCAATTTACAGTTCATTCAAGATTTCAAAGGCGCAACTAAAACATAAGAAACGCTAAGCCAATGACATTGGGGCAGGAGGGGCAGTAGGCCCGGCAGGTATATTTACGCACGCTAATATTTTTAATTACCTTTGCCTGAAAGCATTCATGCGTTATGGATAATAATTATAAGTCAATTTTATTAACTATATTGACCCTGTCGGTTTTTACACTTACAATAGTTGAACTGACCGGTATTAGTAAAAATGCTGTTTTCCGTAGGTATAACCATGTAGGCGAGGGTTCGTTTTATGCCAAGGATGGCGAGGTGTACCGCGGGGAGATATACCCCGAGCAAACCCGCACAAGGTCGCAGATTGTTGCTGAGATGGTGAAAACAACCATGCAGTTTTACGAAACCAAGCACAATTTTGGCTCAGTGCCTGAAGGCAAGGTGATGACGCATGTTTTCCGTTTTAAAAACACCGGCGATAACCCGCTGATGATTGCTAAAACAGATGTTACCTGCGGCTGTACCGTACCTAACTTCCCGCTGGAAACCATACCGCCGGGGGCTGAAGGCGACATTACTATTGTATATAACAGTGCCGGGCACTCAGGGTTACAGCAAAAAAACATCATCATACATTCCAATGCCCTGCCTGAAGCTGTTTCCATAAGCATACAGGCCGACGTACGTTAAACTATGAGCACAGCAACGCCACTCAATACGGTAAAGCAATACCTTTCGCTGGTCAAATTCAGCCATACCATATTTGCGCTGCCTTTTGCGTTGATTGGCTTTGCACTAGCTATCTTAAGCACAAAATCCCCTTCCGATTACCTTGCCACACATAACTATTGCCTGCCAGAATTAGGTAAGATGCTGTTGTGCATGGTGTTTGCGCGCAGCGCAGCCATGGCCTTTAACCGCTACCTTGACCGCCGTTTTGATGCCCTTAACCCGCGTACTGCACAAAGGGAGATACCCGCAGGGGTTATTAAGCCCGGGCAAGCGCTGGCGTTTACCATAGCGAATTGTGTTTTGTTTGTCATTACCACCTGGTTTATAAACCCGGCTTGCTTTTATTTGTCTTTTGTAGCACTTTTTGTGGTGCTGTTTTATAGTTATACCAAGCGCTTTACTGCGCTATGCCACCTGGTGCTGGGCGTGGGGCTATCTTTATCGCCTATAGGTGCATACCTTTCGGTTACCGGGCGGTTCGATATACTGCCGGTGCTGTTTTCATTTATTGTTATTACCTGGGTATCCGGTTTTGATATCATTTATGCCCTGCAGGACGAGTCATTCGATGCCAGCAACAAACTACACTCTATACCTGCGGCCTTAGGCCCGCGCAATGCGTTGCTGGTTTCTACTTTGCTGCATATAGGCTCCGCGCTTTTGGTGCTGGGTGCTGGTTTTTACGGCCACTTTAACTGGCTATACTGGGTCGGTGCTGCTTTTTATATTGCCATGCTTACCTACCAGCACCTGCTGGTAAAACCTAACGACCTGAGCAAGGTAGGCATTGCCTTTGCTAACACCAATGGCATTGCCAGTGTGGTGTTTGCCACGTTGACAATCATTTCTTTGTTTATCTGATGCTGCAGGCCCGGGTCGGTAGTAGCTAGTGCCAGCCAATGTGCTGCAACAATTCTTTTCCCCCAATCATTCCTCATGTGCGCTAAATAACTGCGCCGATTTTTTGGAAATTCCAGATTTTATAAATAAATTACAACATGTTTTTAGTTTTAAACATGCAACCTGATTTATATAAAAATCTGCTCTTATGAATATAAAATTTTTACCACTTAAATTGTATGCCTGTATTGCCGCTACTGTGCTTGCATTGCATGGGGCTCACAAGGCTTCCGGGCAAATTGTTTCCACAATTGCGGGAACAGGTTCAGCTAGTTACAGTGGCGATGGCGGGGCCGCTACCGCAGCTACGCTCAATGCGCCGGTTTCACTGGCCGTGGATGCTGCGGGTAATATTTTTATAGCCGACAATACCAATTACCGAATTCGTAAAATTGACATTTCGAGTGGTGTCATAACCACTGTGGCAGGTAATGGTTCGGCAGGGTTTAGTGGCGATGGCGGTGCTGCTACTGCCGCAAGGATAGATTTTGCGTCGGGCGTTTGGGTTGATGGCTCAGGTAACATTTACCTGTCGGACAGGAACAATAACCGTATCAGGATGGTTAATACATCTGGCGTTATCAATACCGTCATTGGTACAGGCAGTGGCGGTTATACAGGTGATGGCGGCCCAGCAACAGCAGCTACTTTAAATGGCCCCGGCCGTGTTTATGTGGATGCCGCGGGCAACATTTATATATCTGACAGGAACAATTATTGCATACGCAAAGTAAATACATCAGGTACAATATCAACTTTGCTTGGCACTGGGTCGCCTGGTTTCAGCGGCGATGGCGGCCCCGGTACTGCAGCTCAAATTAACATCCCTTATTGCATGGTGGTGGATGCCGCTGGTAATTTCTACCTGGCTGACCTTTATAACTACCGTGTACGCATGGTTAACCCATCAGGTGTAGTTACTTCTATTGCTGGTACAGGCAGTGCTTCGTGGAGTGGTGATTATGGGTTGGCTGTATCTGCAGGGGTAAACGGCCCTGAAGGGGTTGATTTTGATGCTGCGGGCAATCTGTACATTGGCTGTTACAACGATAACAGGATAAGGAGGATTGACAGGTCAGGTGTTATAACCACTTTTGCAGGCACAGGTTCTACGGGTTTCGGCGGTGACGGCCTTCCTGCTATTTTGGCAACATTTAATTTGCCGGGTGGCCTTGCTATAAAAGACACGGCAATGTATGTTGCTGACCAATTTAATAATCGTATACGCAGGATTGGGTTAACCAACCGCCTGCCTGTGCTCTCAGCGGGAGCGGATACAACATTGACAGTTTGCCAAAACTCAAGTGCAGTTTCTATAGACGGCCTTCTCTCGATGATTGATACTAATTACGCACAAATTCATACATGGCTGTTAACCAGGGCACCTGCACATGGGGCTACAAGTGGTTTCCCTTACGTTTCAACCGCTACAGCAACTACAATAACACCAGCTGGTACCACCTACACGCCCACTGCTGGCTATACGGGGGTAGATACTTTTACAGTGAGGGTATTTGATGGGGTTGACTATGACACAATCGCTGTATATGTTACTGTACTGGCTTTGCCCAGTGCTGGCTCCATTTCCGGGCCTTCAATAGTTTGTACAGGTACAAACATTACACTGACCGATGCAGCTACTGGTGGTACATGGAGCAGCAGCAATAGCGCACAGGCAACAGTATCATCAACCGGCATTGTTACGGGTGTTGCCGTTGGTACGCCTACTATATCTTATACAGTTACCAATGCCTGTGGCACGGCTTATGCTACTTATGCCATAACCGTAAACCCTCAGCCTAATGCAGGTGCCATAAGCGGCCCTACAGCGGTTTGCGTGGGGCAGCCTATAACGCTTACAGAATCGGTAACCGGTGGGGCGTGGTCCGCCACCAACACCAACGCAACAGTTACAGCATCCGGCACAGTAACCGGGGTAACAGCAGGTGTGGATACCATACAATACAGCATTACTAATTATTGCGGTACAGCAGTTGCCAGTTATATAGTAACAGTGAACCCGCTCCCGGGTGCTATTACGGGCACTACCTCGCTTTGCGCAGGTGGCAATATAGTTGTGCTGACTACCACAAGTACTCCCGGTACATGGCGCAGCAGTAACACGGCAATAGCCTCAGTCAGCAGCACAGGT
>CANBTK010000157.1 GCA_947372365.1 Flavipsychrobacter stenotrophus
CAATGCATTGGAAATAAGTAGATGCAGCCAGTGATGGCGCATAAGTATTGTTGGTAGCGCCGGTTACATTGCTGAAGGTTGTGCCGTCGGCCGATGATTGCCATTGGTAAGCCAGGTCGCAGCCTATGGCAGCGCCGCTAAGCGATAAAGTGCTGGCGTAAAAAGGGCAGCCTGAAGTAGCACTGGCTACTGCACCGCCTGCAGCTGGCGTACCAGAACAAGGAGGTATGATTTTGCGTACACGGTTGTTGCCGCCATCAGAAATGGTAAGGTTGCCTGCTAAGTCCATAGCCACCCCACCCGGTACATTCAGTTCAGCTGTTGTTGGGGTAATGCAATCGCTGTTAAAACCAGCTGTACCAGTGCCTGCAACTGTAGAAATACCGCTGGTAGCATTGGTTACCAGCCTGATGCCGTGGTTGCCGGCATCTGCTATATAGTAATTGTTAGAGGCGTCGAATACGATGCTGGTTGGCCCGTTAAGGCCTGATGCTGTGGCTGCGCCAGTAGCGTAAGTAGTGCTGCCGTTGCCAGCTTCGGTATTGATAACGCCAGAGCCATCAACCGACCTGATGCGGTTATTGCCATTGTCAACAATGAACATATTGCCCGAGCCATCGAAAGCGATAAATAAAGGCCTGTTAAGGTTAGCTGCAGTAGCCTGGCCACCGTCGCCTGAAAAACCAACTGTGCCGCTGCCTGCTACTGTGCTAATAACGCCGGTAGAAAGGGTTACTTTCCTTACCCTGCTATTGCTTCTGTCAGCAACGTACAGGTCACCAGCTGCATCCAGCGCTACGCTATATGGCCTGCTGAGCTGTGCTGCTACTGCTGCACCGCCGTCGCCGGAAAAACCTGCTGAGCCTGTGCCTGCAACGGTATTGATGATGCCGGTAGATGCATCAACCATGCGTATGCGGTGGTTAAGCTGGTCAGCAATGTAAATATTATCAGATGCGTCAATGACTACGCCGCTTGGGTTATTGAGCTTGGCTGCAGTAGCTGCGCCGCCATCGCCCGAAAAACCAGATACGCCAGTGCCGGCTACCGTAGAGATAACGCCTGTTGCCAGGGTAACTTTACGTATGCGGTGGTTGCCGGTATCAGCAATGTATAAATTGCCAGAGCCATCGAAAGCAATGCCGAAATTGCCATGCAACTGGGCAGCAATTGCTGAAGCCCCATCGCCACCAAAGGCAGGGGTTCCTGTTCCGGCCACGGTTGTAATATATTGCGCCCTAACCCCTGAGCTAATCGCTATAAGGAAAATGATAAGGTAAGAGGAAAATAGTGCTTTTTTCATGATATATTAAATTGCCTTGCGAAGTTATTAATGTTTATTAAGAATGTAAAGAAAATGGGGCCGATAATTTAATCTTTACCAATTGTACCGCGAAACGTGCGTCAAATAGTTATATGATAATTGCAGCGGGCTGGTGCATTAGTACCGTGGCATTTATTTTGCCATATTAACTAAAGCTAATAAATTATGAATGTGTTTGGGCGCAATGCCAAAAATCAACAATTTTTTTACCTTTAGGCTTTACAGCAGGTGTAGGGATAACAGAACCTTTTGCAGAACATCAACTTTTAAAATGAAAAACAGATTTTTACCATATTTGCCGGGCATATTGTTGTTTTTACTAACGCTTGTTATTGCCTTCCTTACCTATAAAGATTATGGTATAAGCTGGGATGAGCTGGACCAAAGGAAAATAGGTACGCTTACCTATAACTATATCACATCGGGCGACCAGGCGCTTTTTAAATATGCGTTCAGGCAGTACGGTACAGGTTTTGAATTGCCGCTCATATTTTTTGAGAAATGGTTTAAGCTTACCGATACCCGCGAAGTTTACCAGATGAGGCACCTGGTAACACATATACTCTTCCTTATCAGTGCCTTGTCGGTTTATATAATGTCTTTCAGGCTTACACGTAATACCATAATAGCTTCCCTTTGCTTTATTATGATGGCTTTTGCGCCACGTATATACGCGCATTCCTTCTTTAATACCAAGGATATCCCGTTCCTGTGCATGTTTATTATTACGCTGGCTTTCAGCCAGCTGGCGTTCGATAAGAATAAGCCTGCTTTCTATATTGTACTCGGCTTGCTGGCCGGCTATACTACCAGTATAAGGGTAATGGGCATTATGCTGTGCGGCTTCCTGGCCTTTATGCTGTTCCTCGATTTCTGGGCGCAGCGCAACGATAAAGAAGGTAAAAAGAAAGCGCTCATCAATCTGGCTGCCTACCTGGGCTGCTACGCGTTGATGCTCACTGCCGCCTGGCCTTACCTGTGGAAAAACCCGCTGGGCAATTTCATAGAGAGCTATGTGGTAATGTCGCATTACAACTGGGATGCCTATGTACTGCTGCGCGGCAATTATGAGCATACTACCGAATTGCCATGGAGCTATTTCCCTACATGGTTTGTCATTACCACCCCTATTTTATGGACCGCATGTGGCGCTGCAGGCTTTGGAATGATAATCAAAGATTTTTTCAAGAATGCCAAAACCTACTTCAAAAACTCAAACGAGCGCAATTATATGCTGTACCTGGCCTGTTTTATAGTGCCGGTATTTGCGGTAATAAAACTGAATGCGGTAATTTATGACGACTGGAGGCACCTTTACTTCGTTTACCCTCCCTTCGTTTTGCTGGGCATCTATTTTATACACAAGATGTTTGCCACTAAATTTAAGTGGGTGGTAGTGGGCGTTTGTGCGCTACAGGTGGCCTTGGTAGGCTTTTTTATGGTGCAGGCCCACCCTTTCCAGCAGGTATATTTTAATGAACTAACATCTAAGGGCGACCAGTCGCTGAGGCTGAACTACGAAATGGAATACTGGGGTTGCAGTTTTAAGCAAGGGCTGGAGCACCTGGTGGCCAAGCAGCCTACCGATACTATAAGGCTCTGCTGCAACTATGACGACCCGGTAAAGAATAATATACTGATGCTGCAGGCGAAGGACAGGGGAAGGTTTGTTTTCACCGATGTGAAGCATGCTGACTACTTTGTTACTAACTTCAGGGGGCATGCGGAAGACTACCCATCAAAAAATATTGAGTACGAAATAAACGTACTTGACAACTGTATTATGCGCATTTATAACCTGAAGCAAACACCAGCCCAGGCAAAATAATTTTACTGTTACCCAATAAGGAATTACCAAATGGCAAAGAAAACAACCCAACCCAATATACCCAGGCCGGCAGCAACGCCGCCGCCAGTAAGGAAGCAGGAAGGCTCAGGCAACAGTGGTTTTTCACTCAGCCTTAAGCTGGCTATCCTGCTGGGCATTATCGCATTCCTGGTTTATGCCAATACATTCAAGAACGATTATGCACTTGATGATTTTACGGTAATTAAGAACAACGCCATTGTTACAAAGGGCGTTTCGGCTATACCTGAAATTTTATCAACCCCATACCGCAGGGGGTGGTTCATTACTACTAACGATTTGTACCGCCCGCTTTCGCTGGTGATGTTTGCCGCAGAATACCAGTTGTCAGATGGTGCGCCCAAAGCCGGGCACATCATGAACGTGCTGGTTTTTGCCGGCTGCGTAATGATGTTGTTCTTCTTTTTAGATGAGTTATTTGGCAAAAAGAAAACTACAGTTGCGTTTATTGCTGCATTGCTTTTTGCGCTGCACCCCATACATACCGAGGTCGTCGCCAATATTAAGAGCCGAGATGAGCTGTTGTGTTTTTTCTTCGCCTTCCTGAGCCTGAATACGTTTATGAAGTATGCCAATACCGGGCATATGAAGCAGCTGGTACTCGGTGCTTTATTTTTCTTCCTGTCCTACCTTTCAAAAGAAACCGTTATTTCGTTCCTGTTTGTAATACCGTTTGTATTCTACTTTTTCAAGAACGAAAACAAGCAGCGCAGCCTGGCTATTTCAGTAAGTGCTGTGGCTGTTACGGTGCTGTTCCTTATTATTAGGTTCTCAGTACTGAGGGCGTATGGCGCCAACCTCGATTCTAATGTAAGTTTCATAGATAACTTCTTAACAGCGCCACCCTCAGCCGCTTCCCGCTTCGCTACCGAGCTGTTGATACTGGGCAATTATATCAAGCTGCTTTTTGTGCCTTACCCGCTGGTATGCGACTATTCGTTTAACAGCGTGCCCTTTACCACCTTCGGTAATATCTGGGTTATTTTGTCTTTTGTGGCTTATGCCTTCCTGGCAGTGTTCAGTATCATGAGGCTGCGCAAGCACCCCAAAGACCCATTCAGTTTCGGTATCCTGTTTTTCCTGTCTACGCTGGCATTGTTTGCCAATATCGTGTTCATAATAGGTGCGCCAATGGCTGAGCGTTTCGCATTCTTTGCATCGGTTGGCTTCTGCCTCGTTATTGCCTTGCTGATAGATAAATTCCTGGCAGGCGATAAGCAGGAAGAAGGCATTGCAGCCCTTACAAGCCCCAAGGTGCTGGCTATTGTAATACCAGTAGCCATTGTGTTTACTGGTGTTGTCGTAAACCGCAATACCGACTGGCTGGACAACTACACACTCTTTAAGGCCGATGTGGTTAAAGCCCCTAACGATAGCCGTATTAACTACTACCTGGGTACCGAAATGATAGTTACCAATTCGAAGGCGGAAGGTAACCCTGAGGTAAAGAACAAGATTATTAAAGATGCCATGGTGTACCTGAACCAGGCACTGAAAATTTACCCGGACTATACCGATGCCAATGCGTCGCTCGGCGATGCCTACTTCAGGCTGGCTATCTATGACTCTGCCGAAAAGTATGATAAAAGGGCGCTGGAAATAAACCCGAAATATACGCTGGGCATCAACAACCTGGCCGGCGTTTATTTCATGACCCAAAAATACGAAAAGGCCCTTGAAGTATGCAAGAAGGCCATCATCCTGAACCCTGATTATGTAAACGCCCACGCCAATATAGGCCTGTGCTACATGAATATGGGCAAGAATGATTCTGCATTAATAAGCCTGTACAAGGCCGTATCGCTTGACCCTAATTTTTTATCAGCTTACGAAAACCTGTCGCTGGTTTACAGGGCTATGGGCAAGCCCGACTCTGTTGCTAAATACAGCCGCCTTGCCAAGGGCGCGAATTAAGGCGTAGGGCTATAGGTTTATAATTTCATTTCAGTTTGTACGAAATAGGGGCAGGATATTCCTGCCCCTATTTCGTTTGCGTTTGTGAGGTGCGGCCCATGTTGTGAAGGGCAACCGCGAGGGTTGCCCCTACGGGTATTTGTTCCTGTTTTATTATGCCATTACTGGCTAATGGAAATGACACCTTCCATATTCCTGTTGGGCTGCATGGGCTGGTTTATTTTTTGGCCATCCAGGTAGTAGTCCATGGAGTTGGTACAGTTGACGCTTTCCCATGTATCGTGGTGCACATTTATGCCAGTTATGGTGTAGGTTTTACCTGTAGCAGGTATTTCTACCGTCGCATTTTTCCCAAACCCTAAGTATATATAGGGCAGGGATGAGCCTTCCCTTTTATAAAAGTGCAGCGTATCGAGGCTGGTAGATGCCCGGCTGGTATAAATAAATGTACCGGGCTCGGTTGTGCCGGGCATATTGGGGTCATACATCTTTAGGATAACTGTATTCAGTGCTGCACTGTCAAAATTGGTGAATACAATAATGGGGTATGGGTTAGAGTCGCAATAGTGTTTGCAGCCAGAAAGGGCGCCAATGGCCAGAAGGCCTGCAAGAATGAGGGTTTTTCGCATAAAAAAGGGGTTTGGGGAAAGTTTAGATGGATATTTATAAAGGTCAATAAAGCCCAGCCATTGCTCATCGGGTTGCGATGGCATTGTATGGAGTGT
>CANBTK010000158.1 GCA_947372365.1 Flavipsychrobacter stenotrophus
GGCATAGATTTTTTTTCAAACGATTATTTAGGCATATCCTCAACCGGCTTACTCAGTAAGCTGGTTGAGGATAACTATTTGGCGGCCACCGGGTCCACTGGTTCGCGGCTTATATCAGGTAATAGTGCGGCGTTTGAAGCGCTGGAAAGCACCATAGCGGCATTCCACAAAGCAGAAGCGGCACTGGTGTTTAATTCGGGCTACGATGCCAACACGGGGCTTATTTCAGCCATTGCTGACAGGCATACCACTATACTTTACGACGAGCTTTGCCATGCCAGCATTATTGATGGCATAAGGCTGAGCCTGTGTGCCAATAAATACAGGTTCGCACATAACAACCTTACAGAGCTGGCAGCCCGCCTGCAACAACAGAGTACCAAACCAGGCCCCATCATTGTTATTATAGAATCGGTTTATTCCATGGATGGGGACATGGCCCCGCTTAAGGAAATTGCCATCCTATGCCATCAATATGGCGCCAAGCTTATAGTAGACGAAGCCCACGCCACAGGCGTTTTCGGTGAGCATGGCGAAGGGCTGGTAGTGGCCTTAGGCCTTCAGGGTGAAGTATTTGCAAGGGTGCATACATTTGGTAAGGCACTGGGTTGCCACGGAGCAGCGGTAGTAGGTAGCCAACTGCTGCGGGAATTCCTCATTAATTTCGCACGTTCATTCATTTACACAACAGCCCTGCCGCCACATTCCGTTCAGTTGGTTGCAGCGGCTTATAACCACCTGTCATCGCCTGCCTTCACCAACCAGCCACTACATGGTATTATAGCCTACTTCAGGCAAAAGGTAGAAGTATCTGGCCTGCAAGGCTGGATACCCAGCACCAGCCCAATACAGGCCCTTGTGATAGGCGATAACGATAAAAGCCTTGCCCTCGCCACCCGCCTGCAACAGCAAAACATGCATATAAAAGCTATCCTGCACCCCACCGTACCCAAGGGCAGCGAAAGGCTACGGGTCTGTTTGCACGCGTTTAATACGAGGGAGGAGGTGGACGGGTTGGTTGATGTTGTGGCGTAGGGTTTATATTATGCATTTGAGTAATTAAACAGGATTGACAGTGACAATATGTGCGACACTTATCATTGAAAGTTCGACAGCTTTATTAAAAATTGGTTAAGCTTGCTAGGAATGATGTTGGATATTTTCTATTTATTTTTTATTCCTAAATATGCATATATATTTGTTGTAAAAATCGCTGGTATGAAAAAAGCACTTTTAACAATGTTGTACACGATAGCTGCAAATTGTTTTCTGCTGGCACAAGGGTGGGTAAAATTAGAAGGGAGCAACAATATCAATGCCAATGCTAAGATAAACAGTATTTGTGTTGATTCTGGCGGGATATTGTATGCGGCGGGACAATTTACCGATAGTACCTGCATTGCAAATGGGGCGAAATACGTAGCAAAATGGAATGGATTTGAATGGTCTAAATTAGGAGGCTGCGGTAATGAGATTTATACCAACTCGCATCTACATGATGATTATGAAATTACTACTGTCTGTGTTGATTCCTATCATAACTTGTATGCGGCCGGGTCTTTTATGGATTCGGCAGGCTACATGTATGTAGCAAAATGGAATGGTACTTCATGGAGCCGGCTGGGGACTGGTTCAAATTCTCTAAGTGTTTACGGAACCATTTGGTCGATGTGTATTGATAATATTGGGAATGTTTATGTTGCGGGAGAGTTTAAAGATGCCGCTGGCTACGGTTATGTAGCCAAATGGGATGGTACATCCTGGAGCGAGCTAGGTAGTGGTAGCCATTCATTGTACGCCAATAGTGCTATACAAACTATTTGCGCTGATGCGGATAACAATATCTATGCAGCTGGCCGATTTATGAATAGTTCACATTTTTATTATGTTGCTAAATGGGATGGGGCCAACTGGAGTGAAGTGGGTACTGGTAGCCACGCACTTAATGCTTCATTTTATATACAATCAATATGTGTAGATTCGTCAAACAATATTTATGCAGGTGGGTGGTTTACCAATGCATCGGGCAATACATATGTAGCTAAATGGGATGGAAGTAACTGGGGCGAAATAGGCACAAATTTCAATTTATTTGGCAGGTGTTTTTACATTAGCTCTATATGTGTTAGTGATAGGAGTAACATATATGCTGGAGGCGCGTTTCAGGATTCTAGCAGGAACCAATACGTTGCTCATTGGACGGGTTTAGCATGGGAAATGTTAGGGAGCGGTAGCTACTCGCTTAACGCAAATTTACCAATCAATACAATTTGCACCTTGCCTGGAGGCAAGGTCCTTGCAGCAGGTGCATTTACTGATAGCATATCCTCAACAAAAGGGCATTGTTACGTAAGCGAGTATTTAAGTACTGGGCTAACTGTAGCAGCAACGAATAATGAGATTAATTGGATCGAAGTATATCCCAATCCGGCAAGCCAAAATATTACAATAACATTGCTTTCATCAGCTTACTTAATAAACACGAGCTATAGAATATTGGACGTTACGAACAAAACGTTCGCCACAGGGAATTTGAAGGAGCTTAGAACAATTCTTGACATAGGAAACCTTCCAAACGGAGTGTACATTTTACAGGTATTCGGGATAAATGCCAAGGCATTTAAATTCATCAAACAATAGTTTTAGTGTTTTTATTTAGTTGGAATATTATCTTCGGCTACAATAATTTAACATGTAGTATTGGTTTTTATGTTTATTTTTATAAAAATTAAACATAATTGTATGAGAAAATTATCCCAATGCCTAAAAGTCTTATAATTTTTATTGCCTATAGTTTATAAAAGTAAGTCACAAGAGGTTCGCCAATCGTGCTATGGCCAGGCCGGGTCACCGGGAGGTGTTCATCAGGTCTATAGCCCGAGTACTATGATTGCGGGTAAAACGACGAGTGGAGCCCCATTGCCGTTTACGTATAACCTTGACTATGCTGTTACTAGTTTTTATCCAGCAATTTCCTATGCTATAAGTATTCTTTCACATGCGTTACAGTCGTCGGGGTCCGTTGTGAACATTCATATTGTTCCGGATCATCGAGGTTGGACAAGCAGTGGGGGACCGTTAATGGAAACTACAACCTATACACAACATGACTTCGGAATCGGTTGGTCCGCAACAAAGTATTCTCAAGCCGAAGCAAATTTTCTTTGGTCGCAGGATCATGGGGGAACTGGCAATAATTGGTCAGGGTATGATATGTCGATTGCCGTCAATTTAGATGCGCCCTGGTTTTTATATTCAACGGGTACATGCCCTTCGAACGCATTTGATGCAGGCTCTGTGTTCATACATGAAATATGCCATGGCCTCGGCTTTTACTCAAGCACCGAGGAGTGGGCAGGAGTGGTTACGGGAATTTCGGGAGGGTATTACCTCCCGACTGTATTTGACCAGTATATTGATGATCAGCTTACTGGTTTTTCTGCAACAACGTGTACAGGAATTACTCCGTCCCCTCTTCGCTTAGTAAATGCTGCAGCCGTTCCTTCTACATTTTCGAACTACTGTAAAGGTTTGGGGGGATGTTATGGCTATTGCAGCAATACAAGCAATAGTTTGTATTTTAATGGCTCCGCTTCGGGTTATTCAACGTCACTGTTATATACTCCACCAACATGGGTAAATGGAGTTTCAATGTCACATCTATACGAAGCTTTGCCCGCAGGCACTTATGATAATTACGACCTACTACAGCCAGTTATTTTACCCGGAAATCAACTTGTGCCATCGGTTATTGATTTAAATATTTTGGCCGTTATCGGCTGGAATGCTGTCGGGACCGTTGGTTCGGCTATTTCTATTCACGATTACGCTACCTGCTCTGGCTCACCAACGCAGGTGCTAGACATTGGGAGTAATTACTATTATTGTGTTAATCCGGGTTATGAGGCAATGAATTGGTCATCCGGCACTGCGACACTTGAATATTATGCACAAGATGGGCTTGTTTCCGTTACTGCACCTGCAATTTTTTCTGACGTAATTCGGGTTTTTGTTCCTTCTTTGCCAAGCGGGCACATTTGGCAGCGGGATATAAATGGCAATATACCAGCCGTTCTTACTTACAAAGGCTGCAATACGTCTGGGCATTGTTTTACCAGTTCCATAGGTTTAGGTATTAAGTCTGCACCTCTCTCGACTGAAATGGCATCAAACCTGATTAACATCAGTAATATCGGTGATTGTAATTCCTACAGGATGTCGTTCTATTGTCCCGGTGCAACATCTTACAACCTTTTGTACCAGCATACCACACCGTCAGGAGGCTGGTCTGGCTGGTCTACAGTAAGCGTTCCTTCAACGATAAACGAATATGATTTCGTCGGATTGAATGAGTATGAAAATTATAACTTCACGTTTGAGGCAGTTAACAGCATCGGGACTGCTGCAAGTTATGGTACCTTCTGCCAGCATAGGTGTAAGAGCCCGCTCAATATGTTCCCCAATCCTGTGTCATCGTTAGGTAGTATAACACTCAATTCGAGCCCGGATTTTCTAATAGGTTCAGTTACAATAACCAGCGCTGTCGACCCAGAAATTACATGTATATTCCCCTTCGATGGTTCTATCAATACTGTTACTGTTGATCTGAGCGGCCACTCCTTGCCAGCGGGCCTATACCTTGTAACAATGACAGATTTGCAAAATAGTGAGACTGCATCCGGTATACTTCAAATTCAACCTTAAAAATGGATAATTGATATTCAGGGCGACTCCTCAGTCTTTAAAGCACGTTGTTAAACTGTTATAAATGCGCATTTATCGTTTTTTTTGTTTTGAACTGGAACGGCAAACAACTACCGTACAATGAGTGTTGCGGTATAGCACAATGGGCACCCATAGGGCACAGCCTGCGGTTTATTTCCGTTATTTTTGTATTATTGTACTTAAATTGTATTATTCAGGGCAATTATGTTGCTTTGAAGCGTCTTTTTTTTAATTTTAAGGCCGTATCTAAAATATCACAGCCATAGCTATGCGTGGCAGTGCAAACAATACAAGTATGAAACTAAATATGGGATCAGAAAATAATCAGGTGGAAGAAACAGGTGTGCTGCAAAATGTATCGCGCCGCAACTTTCTTCAGCTTGCAGGTGGGCTTGCAGGTGCTGGCCTTTTAATATCCTCTTGCCGCCGTACCGCACCCGATACAGTATATGTGGGCAAAGGCGATACTGCATTGCTTAACTACCTTCTGATTCTGGAAGAAGTGTTGAGCGCTGTTTATGTACAGGCTAACCTTACCGCTTACTATGGCTTAAACAAAAGCCAGCTTGACTTGCTCGCTGATATGCGCGACCACCAGCTGGCACATAAAGAATTACTGAAGAAGGTATTGGGCAGCAGTGCAATACCTGACATTGTAACTGTACTATCAGCAGTAACCTATGCCGATAAAACTGACTTCCTGAAAAACTCAGTAATGCTTGAAGACCTTGCAGTGGCGGCTTACAATGGTGCAGCAAAGCGCTTTGCCGATACCAACTATATACTGCTTACCGCTAAAATGGCTACGCTTCAGGCGCGCCATGCAGCTTATTCGCGCGAATTGCTGGCACACAATACACTGGCCGATGCCACTGTTGTTAACCTCAACGGGCTGGACCAGGCACTGGCGCCAATTACCGTTTTCAATACTTTAAAGCCTTACATCCAGACCAAGTTCGATATCAGCAACCTGCCTGCTTAACAGCAGCAGCGCAGCTTGGGTAAAGGTTTTCAATAAAACATAAGGAGAAGGGCAAAGCCCTATTCTACAAACAAATAAGAAAAGCATGAACTTCAAAAATATTCTGCACGAAATAG
>CANBTK010000159.1 GCA_947372365.1 Flavipsychrobacter stenotrophus
ATTAATAGTTACTGCGGCACAGGTGCCGTCGTTGGTGCCGTCTGATGCCCCATTTCCAATTCCGTCCGCTTGGGCGTAGGTGGCTTGCCCGAGGGTACTAAACATAGAGAGCGCAGTTAGCTGGCCTAACCTGAATATCTTCCTGATAAATGCTGATTGCATGGCAATGAACGCTTTTTAATTAAAAAGCACTAAAATTTGCAGTTATTTATAGCCTACTCTTTTCTGAGGGTTTTCGGTTCGCCCTTTTATGCATGGACCTGTTGGGTTTGCCAGCCAAAAAACAATTTTCTGCAGCTCATGTTTTCATTACGGCGTAAACCCGGGCTAATGTGCACTTTGCCTTATTCCAAAGCTAATTAACCACTTATGCCTTTCCACCAGTCATTTACGAACGCCCCGTTTTTTCTTCCAACCGCTGGTGTACCACCAACAAACGCATCGTAAAATGCTGATTGTGCTAGTGTTGCGGCTGTGGCTTACACGCATGAGGGCTTGTTGCAAAAGCAAATAGCAGCCATTCAGCTGCTATTTGCTTTTGCCCCGATAAGGGAAAACAATTGAATCATAAATGAAAGGGTAGGCTAATCGGTTTTAGACACCCGTTCGAATTTATCGAGGAAATCATCGCGCAGCGATTTTGCAAGCGGCACCTCATTGCCGTTCGACATGATAAGGCTGCCATTTGTTCCATACCGCTTAACGTGGTTCAGGTTAACAATAAAAGACCTGTGTACCTGAAAGTAGGCATGTTTTTCCACGATTGTTTTAAACCGGGCAAGGCTGTAGCTGCTGGTTATGGGAGCCTCCCGGGTAACCACTATTGTACACTTGTTGGTTGCTTCGAGGTACAGTATATCTTCAATATGTACGTAGTCAATACCTGTGGCACTGGGTATGCCTAATTTGGCGCCGGACGGCTGCTGGCTATTGAGCCGTGACAGCCTTTTGAGCGTTGCCCGTTCCATGGCCTTGTCCACCGCAACACTCAGCTCCTTATCGTCAATTGGCTTGAGGATGTAGCCCGTAGGGGCAAAATGGAAAGCATTTAGCGCAAATTCGGCATAAGCAGTAACAAAAATGACTTCTGCGGTTATGCCAGGCAGTAATGACAATAAATCAATTCCCGTCTTTCCCGGCATTGAAATGTCAAGGAACAAAATGTCATATTCCTGCGACCTGAGCGCCTGTAGTGCCGTATTCCAGGAATTGTAAGTACCTGTAACTTCAATATTATCATATAGCGTAAGCAGGCATTTTTCCAGTAGGCCAACCATCTTTGGTTCATCATCTACTATGATGCACGAAAAATTATCTTTCATTCTTTGGGTATTTTATTTTTATAATCACGGTTGTGCCTGTCAGGGGAGCAACTTTATCAATATACTTTATAGATATGTTTATGTTTTCGTATTTATTGAAAACTGAGACAAGGTCATCAATAAGCCGCTCGCCATAAGACTCCGTCTTTATAAGGCTTTGGCGGGCCAACAGTTTCGCATTCTCCCTGCCTATGCCATCATCGTCAATAATACAATGTATTTCATTGGCGGACTGCCCCTTTTCGAATTCAATTTTCAAAAAACCTTTACCTGCTTTATGGAACAGCCCATGGTCAATTGCGTTTTCTACAATAGGCTGTAGCAGCAGTGCGGGAATTTCAATATTGCCGATATTGTCGTTTGCGGCAACTGTTATTTTATAGTCGAACTTATCTTCAAACCTCACCTGCTGCAATTGTATATAGGTATTAAGGTTCTCAATCTCAGCGGCAATAGTAATATACTTGTTCCTGGCTGATTTTATATAAGCCCTTAGCAAGCGGGAGAATTTGGCCAAGTGGTCGTAGGCATCTTTCATTTTCTCCTCTTTAACGAAGAACATGGCAGTGCCCAGTGTATTGAAAATAAAATGCGGGTTAATCTGTGCATATACCGATTTTAGCTCCAAGCCCAGCCTTAAGTTCCTTTTTACCTGGTTTTTGGTAATAATGCGGTTAGATATGTATATGACAAGCGCAAATAAAACAAGAACTACTACCACAAAACATACCCAAAACCATTTACTCTGAAAGAATAGCTGCCACCAATAGGGGCGAACGAAAATATGAATAACAATTGCATTGCTCCTCCATACGTCGTCATTTGCCCAAACTGATAATGTATAGTACTTACCAGGTATCAATATGCCTGGCAATGTCAATTCATTGGAATTAAGTTCCCGCTTTATGTTGCTGCCGGATAGGGTATAGGTATACTTTAAAGCACCGTTTCCTGTTGGGTTAATTACATCGAACTGAAGCCTGAGGTTTTTTTGGTCAAGAATGATAGTATCGCCTGATACAATTTTAAATACCGAATCTTTGTAGTAGGCAAGGAATTTATATTGCACATCGTTGCTGCTATTGGCGCTCACCACCACGCTATCGCCGGGTATATCTATCCATAGTGCGCCTTTATCTGTATTGAGCAGTATTTTATTACCTAGCGGAACCATGCTGTAAACATGTTTGTAGGCAATGTTTTTTACATTGGGGTATAACAGGTAGCCCGAAACCTTTTGTGGCCCCAGCACTTTACTGAAAAGAATACCAAACCTGCCTGCAAGGATAATATTGCCATTATAAATGGAAAGTATGGCTTTTTTTACGTTAATATTTTCAAACAAGTAGGTATACGATTTCTTTTCAGCGTCATATAGCACCACTTTGTCATCGCCCTTAAAAAAGATATTGCCATATGTGTTGTCTATCGCTACCTGTTCCACTTTTCGGGTACCCAGCGCTGAAAGCTGCTCGTTGATAAGAATATTATCCTGCTTTTTTTCAACATTATAAATGAGTATTTTATCCTGGTTATAGACCCATATATTTTTTCTGGTAGGGTCATACTCCATTGCTTTATACCTGCTTGGGTCTATTTTTACCACACTGTCCATCAGCTCTTTGCCTGCTTCTGATATGCTAAGGCTATTGAAGCCATACTGGCCTACGAAAAAATAATTATGCTGGCCGTAGCTTAGCCCCGAATAAATCATGCCAAAGTCAAGTGTGGGCATCCTGCTTATGACGCTGTTACTCCTGATATCAAGCCAGGCTATGCTGTTGCTCTTTGACCCACCAAGTACTAAAAAGGTATCACCTTGGTAAGGTATTATTTTTCTTATATCATGTAGCTCGTTAAACTTTAAGTACCTCGCCGGGCGGGTACTGCTCATGGTTAGTAATGTGCCTGTTGACTTGTCCCACCAGAAACATAGCCCGTTGCCTGCCCCCACAAGTTGGTAGCCGTTAAGTTTGATATCCGGCGCACTTATAAATTTATTCTTTACATTGTGGTTGAAATATAGGCCGCTGGAGCTGGTAAGGATGCACCTGCCCCAAAATGCATCATCGAAAACCCTGCTTGTTTTAGTTTCGCTATTATATAGCCCGCCATAAAATTTTTCCGTCTCCCATTTGCTAATAAATTTTATATGTGGACCGGTTTTGAATTCTAATGTAAAGTGGCGGGTAGATATAAAAAAACTATTGGTTTTATTGCTAACCGACTTAATATACATAGACTCAATAGGCTCACCATCAGTATAGCTGCCTACATTTATCGTGTCTACAGAACCGTTGCCAAGGTTCATGCAATGTATGCCGTACATAACTGGAAGGTGTTGCGAATAGATAAGGAAATCATCAAGCACAAAATCGCTTACCTGGTTAAACTCCTTGCAGTATAAGGTATCCCTGAAGGGGAATTTATATTTAAGTTGGGCCTGTTTATCCTCTATCACCACATCATAAACCCGGGCGTTATAAATCATTATTGGGTTATTGTGTTGGGCCGTAAAAATCCAATGCCCATTTCTGGCCGTAGGCGGGGCGCCACTGAGCGCCGACGATGGCTCAGGGAGTTTTATATTATAAACAGTGTCCTTTTGCCCTATCCACAGGCACATATCTTTATCAATGGGAGCCCCATTGTTAATGCACATGATGCCGTTTTTATAGGGCGACACCTGTAGGGGGTAAAATACATTTCCCATCTGTGGGAGCCTGCATGCGTGGTACTTTTCATTTAAAATATAGCCAAACCCGTTCGAAATGCTGCTTAGCCAAATCCTGCCGGACTTATCTTCCTGCATGCCCCAGATGTCATTGGTTGGCAAACCATCTGACATTGTGAAGTTTTTTATCTCATAGCCATTGTACCTCACAACCCCATCAGGGGTTGATGCCCAAAGGTAGCCATACTGGTCTTTGAGTGTGGCATATACTAGGTTAGACGGTAGCCCGTTATCTATATTTATGTTATGGGCATAGTCAACCTGTGCATTTGCGGTGGTGCAAAAAGCGCAGGCAACAATCAGGATGATGAGTAAATATTTAGCGCCCTTCCGTCTCAATAGCCCATTAATGTGTAGCAGATTTGAAGGTAAAGTATTTTTTGAATTATTGTATTATTTGAAGGAAAATCATTTAACTAATCAGTTAGTTGCATATGAATATATAATCGCTATGATGCTTGCTGCTACTAGCGGCGCAGTTATTTGCTGCTTTATTGGCCAGCGGCTTTATTTTCCCTATATTCATTGTCCCGCATAAATATTGTAGAAAGTAATTGGTACAGTTCTGGGTGTGCTTTTTGAAATTTTTGTGGGTTCCCGAAAAAGTACTCGCTCACAATTGCAAGGAATTCGGCGTTGCTTTCAAGTGCATAGGGGTTAATGTCGGAATCGCCCTTTGCGATTTTGCTCATTTCATTTTTAATTTCATGCAGCCACGGCCCAACAAATGGCTGCTGCACGAGTATTTCAGGGATACCGTCTATGGCACCGTCTTCCTTGTCAAGCAAATGGACAAACTCATGTATGCCCACATTGCCATCATTGTGGCTCCCACTAAAGCCCTCAATCAAATCAGGCTTTGATAAGATGACGATTCCATTCATGGAGCGGTTACCGACCATTCCCGAAATAAATTCGGCATGCCCAGCATACCGCTTTGTGCGAAATTGCAAGTCAAAGCTATTAGGGTATACGAGTACCGAATTTACACCGGGATAATTGTAACCGGGAAAGGCAAATGTGGGAATAATAGCACTGGAAGCCACCATTACACGTATTGTATCATCAATATCAACGTCAATCCCCTCAATGTTTTTCGTAGCAAGAAAGAGCCTCACCCTCTCCCCAAAAACAGCCTTGCCACCTTCATCTAGCGTTTTATAAAAAGCAACCTTTTCCTCAAGTACCCTGCGCCATGAAGCAGGGAGTGGCGCGTCCAGTTTTTCAAGCAATAATTTCTTCTTTTTCCGCGATGAGCGGATGTACGAAACTACCCCTGTTACAGCAGCAATGAGTATGATTGAAGAGATAGTATTGTTCATCGGGTAAAGTTCAGCCCGGTGCAACAAAAACTGTTACACAATTGCGCAAAGAAATTTACATGAATCACACTTGCCGTCTAGGCAATTCTCTCTACGCATACCTCTATACTTCCCCAGTTATTCCATTCAAAACCCGGTACATCATTAGCAAAGAAGGAAAGAATGCCGTTTTGGGTAACAGTGAATGTTTTCAGAACCTATAGCTAATGCGCCATTATCTGTGCTGTCATAAGCCCCGCACAAGCAGAAACATCTTGTACCC
The DNA here is from genome assembly GCA_947372365.1 of Flavipsychrobacter stenotrophus. Classification (GTDB taxonomy): domain Bacteria; phylum Bacteroidota; class Bacteroidia; order Chitinophagales; family Chitinophagaceae; genus Flavipsychrobacter; species Flavipsychrobacter stenotropha_D. Next base: position 5,641 of record CANBTK010000159.1, read on the forward strand.
TTAACCCTCTGCCCAAACAAGTTAGCCAATGGGTTAGGGTAGCCGTTGGGTGTGGCTGGAATGAACATGTCAACCCACCATTGGCCCTTTGGGCACTGTACATGGTATTGCTCCCCAGCCATAACCTCTAAGCTTTCCGGCGAGTAGGTATCGCCGGAGTGTA
>CANBTK010000160.1 GCA_947372365.1 Flavipsychrobacter stenotrophus
TGGCGGTGCCTTCGCTGTTGTACCAGGTGTGTACAATAGGGTCTGCTGCCTGAGCCAGTGCACGGGTGCAGCCAAATGATGCAAACACAGCAATAAACAACAATCGGAATAGGTATTTCCCTATCATGCTAAATCTAGTTTACCATAAAAATAGGGATTTTATTCATTTAGTTAGCATCGGTAATCGTACCAGCGCCCGAAATATCTTTAGTGATAACCGGGTGCCCTTTGTACGCTACTTTGCCTGCGCCGCTTATCTCAACTGTAAGCTTGTCATTAGCAGTTACTTCTGCCTTTGCAGCACCAGATATCGACGTTGTTGATTCGGAAGTTTTGAATGGGAATGCCTTTACTTTGCCAGCACCGCTTATTTCATATTCCGCCGTTTGTGCGCTGCCGCCATTTATGATAATATCAGCCGCCCCCGATAAATCGGCTTTGAAGCTGGTAACATTCATGCTGTCCATCGTCACTTTTACAGCACCTGAAATATCCAGCCCAAATTCCTTGCCTGTAAGGTTCCCATGAATGTTGGCTTCAGTGGCGCCATTTAGTTCCAACTGATCGAGCGAACCAACAGTAATTTTGAGCTCTATTTCCCTTTTTGGCCCGAATGTCCAGTGCGGCTTCAAATTGTCATAGACGGTCAGTTTGTTATTTTCCACCTTCGTCAGGATATGCTCCTGGTGGTTACCATAGGCTAATATTTCAATACTGGGCTGCGCGCCTGGTTGCACGTTTATAGTTGCCACAGAGTTAATGGAAATTTCAACTGAACTGAATGGGGCGAGGTTGGTGGTTTTGGTTATTTTGGCGCCTTCCCCATGGAAGACATGGTTTACGCACGATGGCAGGGAAATGGCAATAACTGCAACAATAGCCAGGAGTAAGATGCTCTTTTTCATACCAGTAATTTTGTTGTAAAATTACTCCACAACCCGCAACAGTGCATGTACACCCACCGATTACTTACGGGTATCTACCGAATTGTTTACCGGCGGGTAAAGGGGGCTCCCAAAACGGCGCTTGCGTGAGAAGGTAAAATTCTTTGTAACAGCTGTAATAATTACCCCCTAATTGCGCCCCTATTGCTGCGCCACCAAAGTACAGCCAGCGTGCCCATAATACCCAACGGCAGGAAGGCCAGGTAAATGATGCCGCCGTTCAGGCCTTTGGCGCTTTTACTGTCAAGCCCCTGGGCTGTTTGTGTACATACCGAGCAGCCTTGTGCCCTAGAAAGCTGTGGTAGGGCGAATATCAATAATGCAACCAGCAGAAACTTTTTCATTGTACTGAATTATGATGCAAAGTTAAACCAATCTGAACTATCATTTTAAGCTGGTTCATGTGATTTTGGTGATTGTGTTGTGTGTGCCGCACTGAAAACTGAATGATAATCAGTCCAATCAAAAAAATCACCTTAAAGGGTTTCCGACAACTAAATATGTGGCACGTAGTAAGGCGAAATAAAATAATAAACCAGCACACCTGTGATGCTTACATAAAGCCACAAAGGCCAGGTAATGCGCGATAGTTTTTTATGCCTTTCATAGTCGCCGCTGAGGGCCCTGTATGCCGTGAACAGTGCGAAGGGCAGTATGATAGTAGCCAATGGTATGTGGGTGATGAGGATGAACAGGTAAAGCTTATATCTGCCATCATGCGCCCCGCCATAAATGGTTTCGCCCGCCAGCAAGTGGTGGCCCACATAAGAAAGCAGGAACAATGATGAGAGCAGGATGGCCAACAGCATAATGTTCTTATGTAGCTTGAAATTCTTGCTTTTTGCTGCCAGCAGTCCTGCTACAAGCAAAACGGTTACAGTAGAATTGATTATGGCGTTAATAAGTGCGAACAGGTGAATATTAAACCCTAAATCCAGGTTGAGCTTGTACTTAGATGTGATGGCTACAAGGGCAAATACCGCTATGGAGGCTGCCCAGATAATAATGTTGGCTTGTTTGTCGTTCCTTTTTAATGTTGGTGTTAACATTTTTGCAATGAATTTTATAGTAACCGGTAATGTGAACTATATTAACGTAAGCTTGTAATCTTATTGATAAACCTCTTCATGCCTGCTTTAAAACTTTTGGGCCTTGCCCTTTCGGCCTTGTTTTTTTCCAGCGTAAGCAACACAATATCGTTCGCACATTTGTTGGCCGATGTGTCAATGAGCCCATTGTAATAGCCCCTGATGTAGTGGGCGCTATCCAGCAAAACAATCTTTTCGGTATGAATAAAGTCATCGGTACCGCCATCGCCAGGCCCTGTTGACAGCCCCAGTTCATTGCGTGCAAAGGCATAAATAGCTTTCTTATCGCCGGTAAGGAACCACCAATGGTCGTGGTTAGCGCCATACTTGTCTGCATATGCGCGCATGCGGGGCACAGAGTCCCGTTCTGGCATTACGGTTATAGAAATGAACTGCACATCGTTTTCCAGCGATGTTTCTTTTTTAGGGCTCTTTTTAAAGCTGTTTTGCAGGTACTTCATGTTGGTTGATAGCTTCGGGCAAACGCTAGGACAGTCTATGAAAAAGAAATCAATTACCACCATTTTGCCTGCAAGGCTATTTTTCAACGATACCTGTTGCCCCATCTGGTTAGTAAGTACCAGGTCGCCAACTTTGTGGTAAATAGTGTCCAGCTTTAGCTGGCCATTTTTAGTGGCACTATCCACTTTTTCAATGATATAATGCCCGGGTAGTTTTATTTTGCCTTTAGACATAATATCAACCACCAGGTAAAAAGAAAGCGGTAGCAATACTGCCACCGCTATTCCCATGAAAAACTTTTTATTTGAATTCTTTTTAGTCATCAGTTGGCTACTTGTTGAGTAGTATGTGAGCGTGCAGGGGAGTGGTCGTTCATGTGAAGCCAGAACCCACCGTCAGCTAAGAATGCGATAATGAACCAAACAAATAATACAAGCGGTACAAGCACTGTTATCATAAACCCTTTAAACTCATCGCCAAGGTGCATGAATACAGCTACGATATAGCCTGCTTTCAATATGGTTAAGCCTAAGAATACAAAGGCAATAAGCGCTTTTGATACGCTATGGCTCAGTTTCATACCAATGAAAACTTCCACAATTGTTATGGCAAGGAGTATCCAGAATATTTTCCAGATTTTCTTTACTTGTGCCTTGCTTTCATCCGAATTAATGTCGGAGTGGTGAGCCAGTATGCCGGAATACAATTTCGACTGGTCCCCTTCGTAATAAAACTGGTTGCTATCCTGATTGCTGTGTGAAGACATTATTTAATGTTTTTAGTTGTGAGTAAATTAGAGTAAGTAAAAGCAAGTGAAAACGAATACCCATACCAAATCCACAAAGTGCCAGTATAAGCCAATCTTTTCAACCATTTCATAGTGGCCGCGCTGCTCATAAGTACCGTTTACGGTCCTTACAAGTATCAATATGTTGAAGATAACACCACTGGTAACGTGGCCGCCGTGGAAGCCGGTAATGGTAAAGAAGTAATTGAAGAAGTTGTGTGTTGACTGCATTGCTACCAATGGGTCGGTTGCAAATACATTTTTAACTACTGAAGAAGTAGGGTCAAAGAAGCGCTGGAATTCAGCAACCGGAGTGTTAACGTCTGTAAAACAACCCCAAAGGCCACCGCACTCGCTTGCTAAGTGCGTCCATTCCCAAGCCTGGCAGCCCAGGAAGGCAATACCGCCTACAATTGTCCACAGTAACCATTTTGTAACACTCTTCTTATCGTTATAGTGGCCTGCATGCACTGCAAGTACCATTGTAACCGAACTCATAATGAGTATGAATGTCATTAAACTCACGAATAACAATGGAAGATTGGCATGCTCGCCCGCAAAAGGGAAAGACTTGAACACGGTGTTGGCATCAGGCCACACTGAACTGAAGAAACGGGTAGTGCCGTAAGAAATAAGGAATGCACCGAAAGTAAGGGCATCTGATAACAGGAAGAACCAGATCATTATTTTCCCGTAACTCACGTTGTACGGCGAGCGTCCCCCTCCCCATAAATTTTCTTGTGCTGTAGTAGTTGTTGCGTGCGACATAAACTTGTTTATAAATTACTAGTTGTGAATTTGGGTGCGAAATTGCAAACAATTTTATTGATTTGCCAGAAAGAAAACAAATAAATATAACCACAATGCATCAACGAAGTGCCAATACCCTCCAACTATCTCCAATCCCGTGGCATTATACGTCTTTACATTTGTCCTGAATGAGCGTAAAAAAACTACTATTAATGCCACAATGCCACCCAAAATGTGGGCCAGGTGCATGCCGGCTATTACAAAAAGGAACGACTCGCTAGGGTTGCCATTTACTTTAACAGGGACAAATTCATTGAGCTTCTGGCCGTTAATACTCACTTGCTGCACCGTATGGTACAACTGGTAAAACCCTAAATATTGCAATAACCCAAATGCCAGGCCGAGGATAATAGTTGTAAATATGAGCGCCCTGAACTTAGGTATTTGCCTGTTTTTGAATGCTTTAAGGCCTAAAACGAAAGTAAAGCTGCTGATAAGGATAACAATCGTTGACAAAGTAAAAACCTGCGGAAGTTTAAAATACCGCCAGTTGCCCTGCGCCTGCCTTACCATATACCCGCTGGTTAAGCCAGCAAACATCATGCTGATGCTGCCCATAGCTACCCATAGGGCAAATTTGTGCGGGTGTATTTTTCTGCTTCCAGTACTTACGTTACTTATTATGTTTTCCATAGCTACTAATATTCAACTTATTTTGACACTATAGCTTGTCGCAAATTAAAGCCAGCAATATTACCGGCAGGTATATGAATGATGCAAACATTACCCTGCGTGCCGACTTATGGTCGTTTTGCCTGTAAAACATTACAGATGCAATGAAATACATAACGCCACACAACAAGCACAGCATCATGCCAATATTGCCTGAAAGCTGTATCATGCGGGGTACGAGCGCCATAGGTATTAATACGAGGCTATATAGCATGCATTGCAGCCCGGTAAACCGGGTTTCTTTTTCGCGGGTGGGCAACATGCGTATGCCTGCATTATTATAATCGTCGAAGGCAACATAGGCTATAGCCCAGAAGTGCGGGAATTGCCAGAAGAACTGAAGTGCAAACAGCACCCAGCCCCCAATGCCCAGCATGCCTGCCGAGCTGTTAATGCCTATTGTACCTGTAGCAGCAACCCAGCCTATTAGCGGGGGCAGCGCACCCGGTATGGCACCTATAAGCACAGCCACAGGGTGTACTTTTTTCATAGGCGTATAAACAAATGCGTATAAAAGCAGTGAAATTAAGCTGAGTATGCCAGCCTGTATATTAAAGTAGTAACTGAGTAATGCTGCGCCCGCCAAACCCGTAACAGCAGCGAAAACCCATGCCTCGGTATGCTCCATCCTGCCGTCAGGCATAGGGCGGGTTTTAGTGCGCTTCATCAATTTATCGCTTTCGCGCTCCAGTATCTGGTTGATGGTGTTAGCGCCGCCGGTTACCAGCATGCCGCCTGCAAACAGGGTAATGATACGTTGCCACATGGCCAGGTCGCCCCAGAGAAAGCTGATTCCGGGAGCCATGAGGTAACCAATAACACTGCTGAAAACGACCATGCCGCTAAGGTTGGGCTTTAACAGTTGGTTATAGTCCCTTACGCGGCCTATTACGGAAATTTGTGGTTTTATCTTAACAGACTCCTGTTGCAACATTAAAATTTATAGATATAACTAAGAATTCAGGCAACAAAAGTAAGATAGTTTTATGATTTTATTGGGAGTTGTTTTTGAAAAAAGGGAAGTTTAGGGAACAAAA
>CANBTK010000161.1 GCA_947372365.1 Flavipsychrobacter stenotrophus
ACGATACTGAAAAAAAGCACATGTTTGATGGCCCGATGGATGAAAGGCACATAACGCCGGAGCTGCGCCAGAAGGCATTTGACAATTACGAAACTACCGATGACCATGGTATGCACATTGTAGGCATAGCCAAAGACCAGATTGGCCGCCAGTACTACATAGTTAAGAACTCATGGGGCGATAAAAACGACTACAAGGGCTACATATACGTATCGAAAGCCTTTGTAAGGTATAAGACAACAGCAATACTGCTGCACAAAAACGGCGTACCTAAGGACCTTAGCAACAAAATGGGCCTGAACAGGGGCGATAGGGAATAGGCTATAATGCGGCTATTTTAAATAGCCAGCCCAATCAGCTGATTTTATAAATTTCAATATACTTAGATGCCCTTCACTTTGTGGAGGGCATTTGTATATGCCCTTAACTAATAATTCTTACTTTTGCACCCTGATTATGAAACTGACACAGCATTTAGCCGAGGCGAAGAAAACAATCATATCTTTAGAAGTATTGCCGCCAACGAAGGGCAAGAGCATAGAATCGTTATACGCAAGCCTTGACCCGCTTATGGAGTTCAAGCCTTCTTTTATCAATGTTACTTACCACCGTGCGGAGCAGATATTGAAGAAGAGGAGCGATGGGCTGCTGGAGCATGTTGAAATACGCAAAAGGCCAGGTACAGTAGGCATTTGCGCCGCCCTTATGTTTAAATATGGGGTTGAGGCTATACCGCACCTTATATGTGGCGGTTTCAGCAAGGAAGAAACCGAAAATGCACTGATAGACCTGCACTATCTGGGCATCAGGAATGTGCTGGCACTGCGTGGCGATGCTGCTGCAAATGAAAAAACATTTTCGCCACACCCCAATGGGCACAAGTATGCCGAAGACCTTGTAAAGCAGATTATTTCCCTGAACAACGGGCAATACATGGAGGAGGATATACTGGATGGCGTAAAAACCGATTTCTGCATAGGCGTAGCAGGCTACCCCGAAAAACACTTCGAGTCCCCTAACCTGGATACCGATATAGCCTTCCTGAAAAAGAAAATTGACCTGGGTGCCGACTATATTACTACCCAGATGTTCTTTGATAACAAGCACTATTACAACTACATTGATAAGTGCCGCGAGCATGGCATAACTGTGCCAATACTCACGGGCCTCAAGCCGCTATCCAGCAAAAAACAGCTTACTGGCATACCCCGCATTTTCAACGTGGACATCCCTGTGGAACTCTATAACGAAATGATGAAGTGCAAGAATGAAGCGGATTGTGAAAAGGTAGGTACTGAGTGGCTGCTGATGCAATGCCGGGACTTGCTAGCGAATAACTGCCCCGTGCTGCACTTCTATACGCTTTCTAAGCCCGATATTATTTACAATGTCCTGAAGCAGTTGTTTTAATTCGGCAATTCGGCAATTAGTGAATTGCAAAACATTTTTTTGGCAAGCCTCCCTTTTCAGAGGCTTGCCAATTTAATTATGTGTCATCTGATTTTGTTCGAACTACCACTAAAAGAAAGAGGAGAAACGTAAACGCTTAACAGCTCCCTAAGCCTTAGAAGTAGGTAGTTTTTTACTTCTTAAGCAACTTATCAATCCCTGGTGAACTTGTACCAAGCCGGAAGGTCATAAATTTATTTCCTTTATCAAGTGTAAAGCTTGAAGTTTTCTGACCGCCTTTTGTCCAGCTGGTTTTAAAAACAAAAACATGTTCCGGGTCTTCATTATCTATTCCTAAATATTGAAATGAGATCATTGTGCCATACTTATCCATGTACCATTTCATGTTTTTGGCATTTTCCTTTCCTGATATTCTATCAGAAGCAGAGAACATATTGTTCATGCTGTCATTCTGAACGGCGTTGTAGAATATCTTAAACTTGCCCATTACCTGTTCCGCATCAACTTTTGTCTGAGAAAAGGCGGTAAACGGCAAAATGCATGTGAATAATAGTATGTACCTCATACAATAAAGATAAATTATTTTTGAAAATCCGAAAAGGTAAGGTTATTAATATACCACATATGGGGCTATGGCTGGTAGTGGGCGCATTTTATTACAACGTAGGGTACGTTCAGGCTAGCTGAGCAACCAAAGAGGCTCGAATACCACTTATACCAATGCAAACGAAGCACAGCAATTCTTCCGTTGACGCTATTGTTTACCCACAAGTTATTTTCGAGAATGAGCTTTGCCCCAGAGGGGCTTTCGGTTTGTAGTAAACATCTAAATTTTATGGACAATGCCCAGTATGGGCTATCCGATGCCGTAATGTAAAGGATAGCCCATACTGGGCACCGCCTTTTTTGGGCATATCTACTACAAACCGATAGCGCCTACGGCGCATTCTATGTTATGTAATACTAATAAAAAGATGTGTGTACACAGTAGCCCTTTGACGGGGAGAGAGGGGTGTTGGCATTCCGAGGCATGATATCTAGCTAATATCAGTTCAAAAAAACGCGCCTCATATATCTTAACTGGAAAACTAAACAATAATTGCGCCTTTGCGCGAAACTATAGCAGTTTAAAACATTGCCGAATTATTAATTCACATACTGGCCTTCGGGCGAATACATTACTGGCAGCAGCTTGTGGTTTTTTTCAAAATACTCATACCCGGCTTTAAGGGTGTTCCAAAAGGTTTGTTTTTCGGGGTAATTCACATATTCCCTTTCAAGGTAGGCGATGCCGTTTTTGGTCATGCGGGTAGGGAAGATATGCACGGGGATATTCTCTTCGCCGTTCACCTTCGCATTAAGGCAGATGGTGTAAATCTCTTGTATTCCCTGGTCGGTCATAGGCATGCAGCCCACGGTTACGCAGCCGCCATGGATGTAAATATCGCCACCACGGCGGGTTTTATTAGTGCCCAGCTTGGTATCGGAATAGTTAGGGTAGTTCAGCAACAGGGAAAGGTAGTAATCGCTCTTGGGGTTAAAATCCTCAATAAAATAATAACCCTCCGGCACCTGGTGGTCGCCCTCAGCGCGCTTTGGGCCCAGCAAGCCCGACAGGGCACAGATGTGGTACAGCTTTATGAGCTTGTATTCGCTGGTTTCGTTATTGCGCCCCCACAATTCCAGTTCATTTTGTGCCTTAAAAGCCCTTAGGTAAATATCCTTGGGTGGGTAAGCCACATTCTTCTTCTTGAAGTCTTTAGCAAGGGAATCATTATACTTCTTCCATGCATCAGAAACGCGGGTGCAGGAAAGCTGGAAGTTTTTAAAATTCTGCAGGTCAGTCTGGGCATGGCCTATCAGTGGCAATGCAGCCACAAAAATCAATACCGTAAACAGTAGCCTGCTAACCATGCGCCCGAAATTGCTGTTGTTGATGAAGATACTTACAAATTTAGCGGAAAAAATGATACTATGCCATAACCCTGTCTTCTTCAAATTGCACCAGCTCGTGTGCATTTATTTTGTCCAGTTCCAGAAGTGTGTATTCGCCATCGGCGGCACGTTCAAACATAGGTAGGAACCGAGCCCCGTAAATAACCTGTTTGTAGGTGTATGAAGTGCGCTGCTGCACAATGTTGCTGAAATGGTCGTCAAAGCCCTTAATGTTCACGATGACTTCCATTTTTGAATCCGCAACCTGGGTTTTGTCAAACCCGTATAGCGGGCTTTCTTCGTTAATAGCATGCACCATTGTCCAGCTAAGGGCAAGGGAAGCTACCTTTGATATCTCTAGCGGCAGGGGGTAAAAGCGCGTAACCATCTTGTCGTTTTCTTTAACGTGTATGGCTAGCGTCAGCGAAGCCTCCACATCAGTAAGGTGGTTATTTTTATAGGTGGTGGTACGCAGCATAAGGGCTTTCCCCTGTTTGTAAGGCGCAATTAATAAGTTGTTGCTGAACAATAAATATGCCCTGGGGCGCGAAAAACGCCCATAAATGAGGCCGGTTACTACCGCAAAAACTAAAATACCGAGCAATGACTCCAATGACGCAATGCAGTTGGTCATCATCCCGGTAGGCGCTACACGGCCATAACCCACGGTTGTGAGCGTTTGAGAACTGAAGAAAAATGCTTCGGCAAATTTCTCGAACAATGTAGTAGCCTTGTCTACTCCCACAAGGTGCTCCACCCCGGTAATCAGGTAAACAATAGCAAACGATAGGTTGATAACAGTGTAAAAGACGAAGATTGCCAGGAAAAAGTGCGCCCTTTCCATTTTAAGCAGCGTGTGGTAAATGCTGGTGCGTTCCCACAATGGTATGCCCCTTTTGCGCAGGTTGGTGGACCCATCAGAATTAATGAGCCTTCCGCCCTCAACACTGCTGTTGGGGCCGAACCCGGTATTGTTAATATCCCGTAACCTCGATTTCTGACTTGAAAGTGCCATTATTGTATGCTATAATTTGTTTTTTGCTTTTGCGCAAAGATAAATTCAACCGGGCATATTAGTGCCGGGGTTTGTAAATAGGGGTATTAACAGAATTATTCGGGGAGGTTGCCGCCATCGCCCCTGCGCTATTTCAGCCACTTTATTAAGTCAGCCATCTCGCTGTTGCTGATGCTGTGCCCCATGCCCTCGTACTGGTGGAATTCAGGCTTCAGCCCCATGGCGGCCAGGTAGCTATTGGCCGAAACAGCGTATTTGAACGGTATGCGCTCGTCGGTAGTGCCGTGGGCAATAAAGATTTTCAGTTTTTTAAGCGCGGGGCTGCTTTTAATGGTTTCCCTTACCGAAGGGTACAGCATACCGCTGAGTACGCCAATGCCTTTTACTTTATCTGGAGCGGCCAGCCCTACGGCAAAGCTCATTATAGCACCCTGGCTAAACCCCATCAGGTACACATCTTTTGGGTTGGCATTGTACTTTTCTACTACCTGGGTTATAAACTTATTCACGAGGCCCACGCTGCGTTCCAGTTCTTCTTTTTTGCCATCCCGCTGCCCGTTTATGTTTTCCATTTCATACCATTGGTAGCCGCCGCCCGCCAGTGCATAAGGTGCTTGTGCCGAAATGATAATGGCATTGGGCAGGAAAGCGCTACGCAGCCCGTATAAGTCCTTTTCATCGCTGCCATAGCCATGAAGCAATATTACTACCGGGCCGCGGGTAGGCTTTGCAGGGGCATGTACGATATATTTAAGTGCAAGGCTGGTTTCCAAAACGGGAACCTGCCCTGCTACATTGCCTATGAATGAAAATAAATATAATGCTATAAATAATGCCCTGCCCATAAATATGATTCTTAGTGCGAATATCGCAATAAATGCATAGCTTTCAAAAGCATTAGCCTGCGGCATTTTTGCCGCCAACCCAAGCATTGCCCTTTTTTTAACGTCTAATAATTGCAGGGCTGCCTAATGATAGCAGGCTACATGTCCATTAATATGATTTAAAAATACCCCTTTATGAAACTCACAAATACCATCAATTTCCGTTTAGCATTTTTATTGGTTATTGCCATTTGCTGCGGCCCACTGGCGCAGGCACAAATTATTACCACATTCGCAGGCAGCGACTCCGCTGGTTTTGCTGGTGATGGCGGGCCCGCTACTCTGGCAAGGTTATCTAATAGTTTTTGTGCGGCATTTGATGCTTCGGGCAATGCGTACATCGCTGATTTCTGGAATAACCGGATACGCAAAGTGAACACATCAGGCATTATCACAACTATCGCAGGTACAGGCGCAACTGGTTATGCAGGCGATGGTGGCCCCGCCAGTGCCGCAACGCTGCATTACCCCTATGGTATCGTAGTTGATGCAGGCGGTAACGTTTACTTTGCCGACAACTGGA
>CANBTK010000162.1 GCA_947372365.1 Flavipsychrobacter stenotrophus
CATTGGAATCTATCACAACCTTTAGTGGCTGCCCAATATACCACTCCGTAGTGTCGTAGCTGCAATTACCATTTCTATCATCATAACTCATGAAACTAACGTAGCGTGGGCAGTGTGTATGATTAAAAGAGTACGAAACTGAGTCAACCGGCGTAGCCCCGGAATACAAAACATTTTTGAGTGTATAATATCCTGAAGAAGAGTAATGATGCCCTGCATAGACGATACCATAAGAGCCATAAGAAGAAGGGATGATATGGGATGTGTCGTGGCTGCCATCGCCATAATATGTTTTAACATACATACCTGCAGTATAGCGCTTAATGACAATGCTAATTGTCAATGAATCGCACTGGTCATCTACATCAAGGTCCATGCTGTCGCTGGAGTGCAGGAAGATATCGGCATTGGCAAGCGCCCTTACACGGCCATTGCCGCCATCTGAAATATACACACGGTTACCCGTATCTAACGTCACTACTTCAGGCCCACTCAGCGCCGCCGCCGTTGCTGGCCCGCCATCACCGCTAAACCCAGCAGCACCGCCACCTGATATTGTACTTATAAAGCCTGTTGCTGTTATCCCGCGCACCCGGTTGGTGGCTATATCGGTGAAATATATACGCCCTGCGTTGTCTGCCGTAAGCCATGTTGGGTTTATCTGCGCATATAATGCTGGTGCACCGTCGCCAGTCGTTCCTGACGAACCGTTACCCGCTATAGTATTGATTATGCCAGATGAGTTAACCAGCCTTATCCTGTTGTTGAGTTTGTCTGCAATGAGGAGGTTGCCCATGTAGTCAATGGCTACAGACGAAGGCGTATTGAGTTCTGCCGCAGTTGCGGGGCCACCATCGCCGCTGAAACTCGCTGAGCCGTTACCGGCTATTGTGGTTATAACCCCGCTGGTGTTCACCTTCCGTATACGGTGGTTAAACCCATCGGCAATGTAAAGGTTGCCAGCTGCATCCAGCTTAACACATGTGGGCCTGTTGAGCTTTGCCGCAGTTGCGGGGCCGCCATCGCCACTAAAACCTGCGCCAGCAGCGTGGTTGCCTGCAAATGTGGATATTACTCCAGAACTATTTATTTTCCTTACTACATTGTTGCCATAGTCGGCAATGTAAACATTGCCCGATGCATCTACCGCCACATCATACGCACCATCAAGGTATGCCGCAGTTGCAGGGCCGCCATCGCCACTAAAGCCATAACTACCCCTGCCCGCAATAGTGCGTATAATGCCTGCGGGGGATATTTTCCTTACGGCGCTATTAGAATAGTCGGCAATGTACATATTGCCCGAGGCATCGAATGCCACACCCTTGGGTGTGTTAAAACCTGCCGCAGTTGCTGGGCCACCATCGCCGCTGAAGCCTACCGAGCCGTTACCAGCAATGGTGTGAATAATTCCTGTCTGGGCGAAAGCAAGGGCAGGTAACAAAAGCAGGATGAAAATGGATATTTTTTTCATAAAGTGGGGATATTATACAATCAACTGATTATAAAGGATAAAGATAATAAAAGCATTAGTATGCGCAAAATATATCTTAGCCCCGTTTTTTTGAGGGTAAACTACTATTGAAACAGGGAGGGAAATGTTTTTAAAGGGCATTTATACTATTTTGACATTAAAATCACACCGCCTAAAATATGCTTACACCTTCCCTCTTACTAGCTTTTATTACGAAACCGTTTGTCTTTTCGTTGACCTCATTGAGAGTTTTGCGGTTCTATTTATGCACAAAAGTGTTATTCAAGCAGCGGCTGAAGTTTTGCTAAATGCAATAAGGTGCATTGTCATCGCCTTATTTGTCCAACGTCTTCATTTACTTTTTTTGTGCTGCCGCAAAAAAAGTAACAAAAAAAGCGGCACTTTTTTCTTATCGCTCCGCGAGAAAAAAGAAGCCCCCGGCGTGTAGTGTGAAGCTTGTTACTCTTATGTCCGCGCCGGGACGGCGGCGCGGGTATGATGCAGAAACTCTTTTCAAAATTGGTTTGGTTTCAATGACTAACCGGTATTACCTGAATAAGCTGCCACTAAAACGGCAGAAGGTGCCTTAACGAAGGTTGCAATGCACGGGGGCATTAAACCATACTCTGTATATACTTTTTTACTTTTTCGTACTTACCCAGCCAGAAAACGACATCAAGGATAAAAGGCATTTTAGATAATGAGCGCTGCACTTTGTAGCTGGCTACCAGGTCGTTAACTATGGCCTTTTGCAGTTCATCATCATATTGTAGCATAGGGGTTGCGCTAAAGTCGCCGATTGCAAAGCACGTTTTTACCTGGTTGGCGGCGAGCTTGCCGCTCAGTACTGCGTTGCCTATACCCGTGCCAGAGAGTGGGTTAGAGAGCGATGCGGCATCGCCCAGCAGCATGAACCTATTGCCAGAAGGTGCACCTATACTAGAGCCCAGCGGCACGCCAAAGCCTTCGAGGGGGCCTTCCTGTATTGCATCTTTAAATTTGGCGCTCAGTTCCGGCGAATCTTTAAAGTACTTATAGAATGTTTCTTTCAGGTTTATTTTCTGGTCGGCAATATTCTGTGAAAGCAGCCCGAAGCCAACATTTACTTTTCCACCTTCCACCGGGAATACCCACAAGTAGTTAAGCCCAAATTTGGGGCTAAAAAACACTTCTGAAACATCGGGCTTCGTGTCCTTCACATTGGAATAATATGCCCTTACTGCGCCCAGGTAGTGTTTACGGTCGAGGGTCCTTTCCGTGAGTTGTTTGGCTACTATCGAATTGGCGCCATCAGCGCCTATTATTATTTCACCTGTAAAAACGGTGGTAGAGCCCTTTATAGTTAAGGTTACGCCATCATTGGTAACTGTAATCTTGTCGGGTTGTGTACTGGTAAAAACATCGGTGGGGGTATGCTCCTTTACCTGGCCCAGCAGGAAGTTATCTAGGTCCATCCTTGGGCAAGTGTAGGACTCATTCTTCCAGTCGAACTTAATCATTCTTCCCTTGTAGTTGATCTGTGTATGCTTCAGTACCAGCGTTTTAGGGAATTGCTTGAAGGTTTTTTCAAAGCCTGGCAACAGGCTTTCCAGCGTTTCCACGGCTTTGCGGTGCATTAGTTCGCCGCATACCTTATCCCTCGGGAATGTTGCTTTATCTATAATGGCTACCCTGAGCCCGGTATCTTTTAATGCGATAGCGCAACTGCATCCACCCGGGCCGGCACCTATTATGAGCACATCATAATTTTTCACTGTACCGGTATCCTCCTTCATGTCTCGCACTAGTTTTGTGTAAAATTATAGCTTTTTTCTTAAACAAAACATGATTGTTGTTACAATCGGCAATTAAAATAAGGGCAGTACCTCACACGAAAAAGCCCGGGCTTAACGCCCGGGCCTATAAAAGAATGTATTGATTGCAATTTATTTTACGCGCTCGTATGACTTAGCGAGTTTAGCCATAGCTTCTTTCTTCTGCAGGAAGATGTCAACTTTATCCTTAGGTAGGCGCAATTTGTAGAAAGCGGTTGCGTAAGTATGGTTCATGAACAAGGTATAGTCAGGGTTCCAGCGGGCAAGCAGTTTTTTGTCGATGCCAGTTTCGTGCTCTATAACCTCGAAAGCTATTGGCTTATCCATTTTCAGGATGCTCATGTTTTTCAGCTCGTCATCGGTAAAAGAAGGCAGTTTGGGTACAACCGGGGTTGCTGAAGCCGAAGCTGTTGCAGGTGATGATGGGGTAGCTGCTACAGCCAATGTTTTAGCAGCAGCAGGCTCCTTAGCAAAAGGTTCGTCTTCTTTGTCCTTGTCTTTGCTAAACTTAAAGTCAACTGGTATGCTGCCGATATTGATGAACTTGCTCAGGTTTTCGAAGATGCTGGCAGTTGCTATGAAAGCCAATACGTGGCCCTGTGTTTCCTGCGGCAGGTATTCCTTAATATCCCAAAAGTTGTGGCTACCTGTTTTTTCAATAGCTTTTTGTACCGGGGTAGGGCCGCTGTTGTAGGCAGCAACTACCAGCAGCCAATCGTTAAGCTGGCTATACAATAAGTCAAGGTATTTGGTAGCGGCAGTGGTAGATTTCGCCCAGTCTTTGCGTTCGTCATTCTTGCGGGTAACGGCAAGGCCCATCATTTTGGCCGTAGCCTCCATCATTTGCCATGGCCCTACAGCGCCTGCATGCGACACTGCATTGTGGTTGAGCGCCGACTCTATTACGGCAAGGTATTTCAATTCCTTCGGCATTTTTTTCTGCTCCAGGATATTGTCAATTACCGAAAAAGGCGTAGCACTATTGCTTTGTACGCTGCTCAGGGTGCGGTTATGTACTTCCATATACTTGCGCACAAAATCATTTACATAACCATCTTTATCGCCAAAATATGCTTTTTCACCAGCCAAAGGCACATGGCCGTAGCCTAACTTCTCTTCTGCGTAACCGGGTTTGGGTGTATTGCTTGCTAATAATTTAGCACCTTGCTTTGGCTGTATTTTGGTTGATGCCAAAGAATCAACTTTGCCTGGCTGTGATTTTTGCTGGGCCTGTGAGGCAACAGCGGAAATAGTAATAAGAACTAAGGTAAAAAGAACCTTGCATTGCATGTTTATCGTTGTTTAAGCGGTGAAGCATGCAACCCTCTATAAAGGGAAGCCTACATTAAAATAGTTTCTGGAAATGGGGTATATCAGTGGGGCGCTTATGGTGCGCCTGCGGTAAGGTTAGTTGACTTTTTCTTTTTCTTTCATCCCCGATTCTATTTCACTCTTTATACCGTCTTTCGCTTCGTTAAACTCACGGATACCTTTACCAAGGCCTTTTGCAAGCTCTGGTATTTTTTTGCCACCAAACAATACTACTACGATTAACAAAGTAATAATAAGCTCTGATGCATTAGGCATCCCCATAAGGAAAACCGGGCTCAAGAAGAATACTGTCATACGTAAATATTTTAAAAAGTTATCAAACGAAATTATAGGGCAGGGCAAATATAGGCTTTTTAGCCTGATTGCCTAATTTTCTTATCCACAATCGGCCACTTTTAACAATTGCTTTATTTATAGTATGCAAAAACTGTTTGTTTTTAATTGGTTACTTATATTTGTTATTTTCTCTGTATTTTACTGCGTTTACTGCTTTTAAGGTTCAGGCATCAATCATATTGTGTGTATTTGTTATTTAAATGGTAGTAAAGGCTATTTTGCCGCCCTGTACCTTCTCCATTTCTCTAATACCTCTTTCATATCCTCCGGCAATTCGGAATCGAACTTTATAAACTCGCCTGTAGTTGGGTGCATAAAGCCGAGCTCTTTGGCATGCAGCGACTGGCGCTTTATAATACTGAAGCAATTATCAATAAACTGCTTGTACTTACTGAAAACAGTGCCTTTTACAATCCTGTCGCCACCATAGGTAGTATCGCCGAACAGAGGGTGCCCTATGTGCATCATGTGTACCCTTATCTGGTGGGTGCGGCCTGTTTCCAGTTGAAGCTCTACCAGGGTTGCGTAGTTAAACCTTTCCAGCACCTTGTAGTGGGTTATGGCTTCCTTACCGTTGTCGCCATCGGAGAATGTCGCCATTATTTTACGGAAACGCAGGTTGCGGCCTACGTTTACTTCTATGGTGCCTTCGTCTTCTTCCAGGTCGCCCCAAACCAAAGCAATATACCTGCGGTGTACAGTATGTGCCTTAAACTGTGCCGACAGGTTTATCATGCTTTTCTCAGTCTTGGCAATAACAATAAGCCCGGTAGTATCTTTATCTATACGGTGCGCCAGGCCCACGCGG
>CANBTK010000163.1 GCA_947372365.1 Flavipsychrobacter stenotrophus
GCAAGCGACTCGCTTAGCCCCTGCTGTAACAATAGCCGTGACGAACCGAGCAATACCACTTTAATGCCCCTGCCCTCTTTAGTGTCGCTATCCCATTGCTTCTTAACGGTTTCGCTCCAGTTATCTATTTTTTGTATTTCATCTATCACTAATAGCAGCTCTGCACTTTCATGTTGCTTCATTTTTAGCCTGGCCACATCCCATTGTTCTGTTAGCCAGTTAGCACCTGATGCAGGAATTGCATCGGCGGAAACTGAATGAAATGGCATGGCTATAGCCTTGGTTACCTGGTTCATTATGGTGGTTTTGCCCACCTGCCGTGGCCCAAATAACACCTGTATGAACTTTCTCGGTTCTTCAACCCTGCTTATAACCTGCTGAAAATGAACCCTTTCTATCGTTTTCATAATTTTACTCAATGCACTGAGTAATTTTACTCAATATACTGAGTAATTTTACTCAACAAAGGTAGCTAATTTTGTTATAACAACAATTAAGATACTACTGCATCTTCAGCAGGTAGTAATTCCTCAAGGCATTTTGGCGGGTAGCCGGGTTCAGGAATTCGGGGGTAAGCTCGCTTACTTTGAAAAGCTGCCCTTGTTTTAAGATCTCAAAAGTGCAGCCACTCTGCCTCAGGGTATCCAGCCCTTCATCCATCGTAAGCACATACTTTTTGGTTTTAATGGCGCTTAGTGCCTCATTGGTAAACAGCAATTCATTGGCATAGAAGCTGAGGGAATTGAGGGGGTCGTGCATTTTAAAATACAGGAATTCCGATGATGGGATATGCTCCTTCTCAATATACTTACCTACCTGCGAGCCTACCTGGTAGCGCAGCAGGGAATAGTAAACAAAGTTAGTGAGCAGGATATTGGCCATTATCATGCCTATAGCTGGCAGCCATATGGTTTTAGAGGCAAGGTGCTTGTTTACAGCCAGGTAAACCCATAAAACAGCGTAGCAGCTCCACACAATTATGGGCAGCAGGCCCGATGGGAAAACAAACATAACCAGCACCAGCACAATAGCCAAAACCAATGCCGAAATGCCGAAAATAAAGGGGTTTATAACCTTGTACATAGCAGCATAGCGCTTGCTATCGAGGTAGCCGGCTATTGACTGGGCGGTTATAATTGCCGCCAGCGGGAAAGCCACAAAAATATAGTGCGGCAACTGGTAAGCCGATGAGCCAAGGGCAAGGTAGGCGAGCAAAAAGCCCCCTGTTGTTACCCACTCGCCACCCTCGTTAAGCCTGAATTTTTGCTTTACGAGCTGGATGATATTGGCCACGATTGCCGGGACAAGTATAAAAACCCATGGTAGGAACGACCACAGCATATTAACCAGCAGGAAGCTTAAATCAGCCCCGTTTTTCCAGGGGCTTTCGCCAGTGATGCGCCCAAAGCTTTGCGACCAGTAGAAAAACCGAAGCCCGGAAACTCCCTTCTGTCCATTTACAATTGCTTCGGGGTGCATATCGTACTGCTGGTATAGGCCAATGCTCATGGGCAGCAGTATAAGGCCTATTACCACCAGACCCAGCAAATAAGCAGGGTGGAAGAATTTCTTCCATTGCCTTTTCAGTGCCCAGTCGGTAGCAAAGCAAAACACAGGCACCATAAGCGCTATGGGGCCTTTTGTCATCATGCCAAAGCCAACAGCGGCAAAGCCCAGCAAAAGGTAGTGCAGCTTCCTGCTTACGTCCCACTCCTTTACCAGCCATATGGCAGTTACTACCCAGCTCATAAGTATGGTATCGCAACGGACATCGTTTGTCATGAGGAACATGCCCTGGCAGGTAGCCAGTATAAGGGCAGCCATGCGGGCGGTAGCATCGTTATATAGCAGCCTGGCAAGCCTGTAGGTAGCAAAGATGGCCCACAAAGCGAACAGTATAGAAGGAAGCTTATAGCCAAAATTGCCCACGCCAAAGATTTTCATGCTGAGTGCACTTACCCAGAACAGGAAGGGCGGCTTATCCAGGTAATTAATGCCATGGTCATATAGCTGCAGCCAGTTATGGCTGCCAAGCAGTTCGCGGCTCATGCTCGCATATTGCGAAGCGTCAATATCCATAGTATCTACCCTCACGGACGTGAAATAGGTGATGGCGATAAGAATAAAAACCCAAAAAGGAATTTTTGGCATAATTGAATTTTCCAGTAGCAAAAATAGTTGCAATTTTAGCGAATGTTGCAATTAAAATATTTCAAGGCAGAATTAGCCTTCGAATACCCCTTTACAACGCATAAAGGCACCAAAACACACCAGCCCTCCCTTATCGTGGCGCTAGGGCTGGCAGGCATGGCTGGTTTTGGCGAAGCCCCTGCAATAAGCTACTACAATATTACCGTTGATGAAATGGTGGACTCGCTGGAAAGCAAACGGGCTATGATAGAACGTTATGCGCTTACCGACCCCGGCCGTTTCTGGCATTTCCTGCACCATCTTATACCCGGGCAGCACTTTTTAACCGCAGCCCTCGATATAGCTGGTTGGGATTTATTTGCCCAGATGCGCCGCCAGCCACTCTATAAAACCCTGGGGCTGGAATGGGGCAACATACCGCTTACTGACTATACCATAGGCATAGATACAGCCGAAATGATGGCGGAGAAAGTAAAAGCACACCCCTGGCCTGTATACAAGGTAAAAGTGGGTGGCACCGATGATATAGATAAAATCAGGGCAATGCGGGCGGTTACCGATGCACCCTTTAGGATAGATGCCAACGAAGGCTGGCAATTTGAAGACGCTAAACTACTGTTACCCGAACTGAAGCAGCTGGGTATACAACTGGTAGAGCAACCCCTTGCCCGTACGGAAATTGAGGCTATGAAGGAGCTTAAAGCCAAATCCCCCCTGCCCCTCTATGCCGATGAAAGCTGTGTAACCGAGCACGACGTAAAAAAATGTGCCGATGGCTTTGATGGCATCAATATAAAGCTCACCAAGTGTGGCGGCATTACGCCAGCCCTGCGCATGATAAAGGAAGCCCGGGAACTGGGGCTAAAGGTAATGATGGGCAGTATGAACGAATGCACCATTGGTACTGCCGCAGTTGCTAATATGCTGCCTCTACTCGATGAAGTGGATGCCGATGGGCCCCTGCTGCTGAATGAAGATATGGCCGAAGGGCTAACCTACGAAAATGGCATCATAAAGCTAAGCGGGCGCAACGGCCTTGGTATCAAGTTTTCGGGGCAGAAGATAACGAAGTAAAGCACTACCCGCCTACATACTCGTAAATGTAGCAGGCATAGCTATCGCTGATCATGTAGGGCAGCTTTTTAATGAGCCGCGAAAATGTATTGGAATAATTTTGGTCATTAACATCGGCTACAAGCTTGTAGTGGGTATTAAGGAAAGCCTCCTGGTAAAGCGGGCGCCATGTGTTGCCCTTACCTATGATAATGTACTTTATCTTCTTATCAATTATGTATTGGGCTTTTTCATCCAACCCTCCGTTTTCTTCCAGGCTCAGGAAGGTGCAGCCATTGTTGCGGGCAATATAGTAATAGGCAAAATCGCCGCATACTGAGGTGTTTTTTGTAAGGTATTGCGAAATGGTTTTCTCATTGGCAACAGGGTCGTGCTGCGGCATGGTAGACAAAATATAAACGCCCTTAAAAGCAAAAATGCAGCCGAATAAAATACAGATGGTATACGTGAGCCATTTTAGCAACTTGCCTGTAAGCAGGTTCACAGTAACACCTACAATAAGCAAAGAGGTAAACGGCGTTACCAGCGCAAAATACCTGCCGGATATACCGCCAGTTACTAGCAGTATAAATGCAGTAATAGCAGGAAGGCACAAAGCTGCCAGCGCAATGTTTTTAGCCAGCAGCTTGTTTTTCACAATCAAGAAGAAAGCAAGAAAGGCATACAGGAAGACAAAGAAATTATACCCTATGCGTATGTTGGAGCCAATGCCCACATGCTCTTTCATGGTTGTAGAGTTTTTGTTGCTGGTTATTAACCCACCAATGCTACCATAGGCTTTATATACCCACAGGTAATAAATAGCGCCAAAAGCAACCCCTATAAGCGCATATTTGAGCAGTGTGGCCTTACGGCCGCTGCCATCAGCAACATGCGTCTCATAAATAAAGAAAAACGCGAAAGAGGCAAACGCGAAAATGATGCGGGGTGTAGTAAGGAAGGCGCAGCCCAGCAATAGCCCCACGAGCAGCGACAAAGGCACCAGCATTTTACCCGGCTTTATTTCGGTATACAACAGGTAAGCATTCATGAAAAAGAAAAGGCAAACAAAATCCATGCGGCCAGAATGCAGGAACTGGTTAAAATTAGGCTCAATGGCTACGAGTATTAGTGTAACCATAGCAGCCCAGGCGGTAAAGCCCAGCTTCATGCATATTTTATAGATAAGGTAGAGGTTAATAAAGCCAAAAAGCAGGTTCGTCATCCTGAAATGAAAAATGCCAAACCCAAAGGTTTTAAGCACCAGCGCCTGCAGTAAAAAATACACAGGGCCATATTGCAGCTTCTGCTCAGGAATAACTATGATACGGGCATCTTCATAAAAAGTATGGTGCTTCATGTATGACTCCGTCATGCTGGCGAAAGTAATTTCATCGAACCAGGGGAACGGGGAATAGATAAGCGTAGCTATATGGTAAATGGCATACAGTATGGCTGCCGCAGCTATAACTATGGTGTATTTTTTATTCATGCTTTTATGTGTTATTGCCCGCCTCAGCAAAATGCCGGGTAGTTAAAGCCCGCCAGCGGGCTACGGCATGTTTAGCCGCTTATTTCTTCGCTTTCGCGTACTTTCTTCTTAACCACATAAAGTGGCCGCCCCTTCACCTGGAAAAATATCCGCAAGACGTATTCGCCTATTATTCCCAGCGACAACAATTGCACCCCGCTGAAAAGCACTATCGCAAACAACAATGCTGTGAACCCCTGGGGCACATTGTGATAAACAAACTTTTTAATGAGCGTCTGTGCCAGGTAAACGACTGATATCAATATGGAAATAAGGCCAAGGTTGGTAATAAGCTTAATAGGGAATTCGCTGAAATTGAAAATGCCGTTATGCGCCAGCTGCAGCAGTTTTTTAAACGAATACTTGGAATCACCCGCTGCGCGGCTGTCCCTTTCGTACTCCACGCCTATCTGCTTAAAGCCTATCCAGGTGCGCATGCCCCTTATGTAGCGGCTTTCCTCTGGCATTTTATTCAGCACATCTACAATGCGCCTGCTCACCAGCGAAAAGTCGCCGCTATCCAGCGGAATATCTATGTACGAAATGCGTTTAAGTATGCGGTAAAAAATATGGTAGCTCATTTTTTTCAGCATGCCTTCCTTCCGCTTTTTACGCACGGCATACACAACATCATACCCCTCTTTATACTTGGCGTAAAAGTCGGTAATCAGCTCAGGCGGGTCTTGCAGGTCGCCATCAATGATCATAATGGCTTCGGTAGCAGTTGCCGCCGCCAGGCCAGCGCTAAGCGCTATCTGGTGGCCGTAATTACGTGCAAGTACTACCGACTGGTACCTTTTGTCGGTAAAAGAAAGCTGCAGCATCTGGTCAGCAGTATTATCCCTGCTCCCGTCATCAACCAGCACTACTTCAATAGCCAGTGGCGATGAATTAAGTATCGAATTTATCCTGCCTATCAATTGAGGAAAAACTTCACTTTCGTTGTAAAGAGGGATAACAAAAGATACTTGTGGCGTCATGAGTGTAAAAATATATCTTTATTTCGTCTGATTGCCCCTAATCG
>CANBTK010000164.1 GCA_947372365.1 Flavipsychrobacter stenotrophus
GCACCTTATTCCCCTTGTTAGAGCGCGGGATAGCAGACAACAGGCTTGCCCTGGTCTTGGCAGTAACAATTTCGCGTGGCAATACTGCCCGCTCCATTGTAGAATAACCAAAGTATGGAATAACCAGCGTCAGCGAATCTGCGCCATAACTCACCAGCGAAGACGCCAGGTCATACAGCTCTAAAGTAGCTTCGTCAGAGATGGTACCGCCTATAAGCACTACATGCCTGTGTTCTACCATGGATATGATACGCTGGTAGCGCTCGCCATCGGTGAAATAACTCACTTCCAGCTCCCCTCTTTCAAAGCCACCAATGGCCATTACCTTCTCTGCCAGGCCTTCATACGCTTTAATAGAAAACAGTATCTTCTTCATAATGGTGCTGATTTGCAATTACATTTTCCCTTACCTGCTCAAAAGTAATGGTATTTACTAAAACACCATTATCAAAAACGGTTTGCATGGACTGCCACCACACCTGCAAAAAACAAAGTACCTACTTTTACCTAACTTGGTGGCGTAAAGCCTAAGGGTAGCCTTAGGCGGCAGTATGACAATATGAATAAATTCCTTTTTTACTTTATGGGGGCGGTGTTTTTGGCAGGTGGGGCGCAGGGGCAGCAGCGCAATGATACAGCACGCTACCTGGTGCCTGATTTTTATAAGCCTGTTCCTGGAACAAGCCGGGATACTACTTTCAAATTTGAATGCTACAACAGGCATGACAGCATTATAAATAATGTAGATGATTTTGAACGTGTGTTCTTTTACTCTGTTTTCAAAAATTACATTGACTCAACGCATACGTATAAAGATGCAAAGGGGGCAAAACAGTTCCTGCCGGTTTCTAAAATTGTGCGGCGGTACGATAAGGTTGGCAAGGCCACATGGATGTGCATCAGCTACCCCGCCAACAAGATGAGTGAGCTGGAGGAAGATAAAATGAATATCGTAAGAACGGATACCCTGCCCACCAGCACGGGAATAGCCATATACCAATACTACAAAACAACCAGCCCGGATAAATAACCTTCTTATTCTGCGCCCCAGCTACTCAGCAAGCCCTGCATACCGCTTTCGTTGCCGGTTAGCAATGCGAGCCTGGCTATTACGCGCTCCACAAGGGCATCGGGGCACGACGCGCCTGATGTTATCATTACCCTGAAAGGTTTAAAAGGCGGCAAATACCCTGTTGTTACTAACTCCTTATGCTGGTGCAAATCGAAGTGCCTTATTTCATTTGCTGACACCAGGCAATGTTCATCACTGATAAAATAAGTAGGCAACTTAAGTTCGCACAACTCTACAAGGTGCGATGTGTTAGAACTGTTATAGCCACCCACCACCAGTGCAAAGTCGGCATCCTGTTCCAGCATGCCGGTTACAGCGTTTTGGTTATCATTAGTGGCATAGCACAAGGTATCGCGCGTATCGGCAACGCGCTCACTGGCCCTACCGTCAGGTGTGTAATAATGTTCCAGCACCACCGAGCGCAGGTAATCGGCTATCCCCTGTGTTTCGCTGGCCAGCATAGTGGTCTGGTTGACTACGCCTATGCGCTCCAGGTCTTTGGCTACATCAAAACCTTCGGAATATTGCCCTTTAAAATCGGTATAAAATTGTTCATCAGGTAGTTCGTGTGTAATATACTGGCCCAGCAATTCGGCTTGTGCCATATCCTTTACCACTACTGTAGGCGTGTGCGCCTTGCTGTGCGAAAATGTAGCCCTTGTTTCTTCGTGCCCCGGCTTGCCGTGCACAACTAGAGTATAGCCATCATCACCTATTTTACCGGCACGGTTCCATACCTTTTCTACAAAGGGGCAGGTGGTTTCGTAGTGGGTGGGGTTTATGCCCTTGCCCTTCAGCAATTGCTCCATTTCAAGGGTCGTGCCAAAGGCGGGTATTATCACCACATCGTCGCTGGTAATATCGTCCCATGGCATCAGCATATTGCCCTTGGTGTCCATTATAAAGCGGATGCCTAGCGCCTGCAGGTCGGCATTAACGCCGGGGTTATGAATCATTTCGCTGAGCAGGAAAATCCGCTTGCCTTTATTTTCCTCTACAGCCCTGAATGCTATTTCAATTGCATTTTCCACGCCATAGCAGAAGCCAAAATGGCGTGCAAGGATAACCTGCAAAGAACCCAGCCCAAGTACCGTAGGGGTGTAGTCCTTTTTCATTTTATCATTGCCTTTTCTTCTTTGCTTTATTGCGGTTACCAATGGGCTGCGGTAATGCACGGGAACGTTAAATGACTTCATAAACCTCAAATTTACGCAAACACAGCCTACTGAGAATGTTTTGTGGTTGGTAATTTCTTCCTAAAATCATACATTAGCATTACAGGGCAGTTAATAGCTGCCTGCTAACGATGAGGAAATTCACAACACTTATTGCCATTGCCCTTTTGCTAACCGGGATACTTTGCCGGGCCCAAACCACCAAAAAGCCCAACGGGCACTCATTGCTATGGGCCATAACGGGCAAAGGGATGGCCAGGCCATCGTACCTGTTCGGCACCATACACCTCATCTGCCCCTCTGATTTCATATGGACCAGCAAGATGAAAAAGAGCCTTACCGCCAGCGATAAGGTTTGTTTTGAAATGGACCTTGACGACCACGAAACTATGGTTGCCGCCGCCAATGGCTTTATGGATACCAGCGGCAAGCAACTCAAAGACTACTTTACACCGGCTGAATATAAACTGCTCAAAAAATTCGTAAGGGATTCCATAGGCATGGACCTGGGCATGCTGCAGCAGATGAAGCCCGTAGCGCTGGAAAGCATTATCAGCATGAAGGTTACCGACTGCCTCGTGCCTTTGTCGTATGAGGATAGCATTATGCGCAGCGCCAAGAGCAAGCATAAAGAAATACTGGGGCTCGAAAACCCATCGGAGCAAATTGATGTGCTGGCTTCGCTGCCTGCCGATAGCGTTATTAAGGAGGTGCTGGACGACATACAGAATTTTTCAAAAAGCAAACAAGACTACCGCCTGCTCGTAAATGCCTACAGGAAACAAGACCTGCCGGAGCTTTACCGCATCATTACCACATCAGCCTCCCTGGGCGACCAGATGGATGCCTTCCTTGATGACAGAAATAAGAAATGGATTGCCCGTATGGCTGACAAAATGAATAATTCCACGGTATTCTTTGCAGTAGGGGCAGGCCACCTGCTGGGCGACAATGGCGTTATAAACCTTTTAAGGAAGGATGGCTATACTGTGGAGCCTATAAAATAGAAATTACGGCCTTTCGCCATATTCTACGTTGCTGAAAAACTAGGCATAAACGCTTGTACCGCCGCCACATTAAAACCGATACTTTTTTGAGTTGTGCCAGAAACCATGGCTACCGGCACCCTTTTTGTTCGGCATTACTATTGCCGAGCTGGAATTATACCAAGTGTGGACCAAACTTCGGCATGTGAACATCCCCTCACTCCCCTTCGAAAGGAAATAGCTATGCGGCGCTTGCTGTTGTGTTCAGCCTAATGTTGATACTGATTTATAATGCCCAATGGGTATTATAGTGTTACAATAAATTCTGTACCCTCGTTTTCTTTACTCTTTACTTTTATGGTGCCGCCAAATGACTCTATCTGTGCCTTGGTTATAAACAGGCCCACCCCCTTACTGTCATACCCCTTGTGGAAGGTCTGATTAAGTTTGAAAATTTTATTGCCGTACCTATCCAGGTTGATGCCCAGGCCATTATCCTTAACTGAAATCACCACCTTATCATCCAGCGCGTAGGTGGAAACCAGTATCTCTGGCTGCCTGTCCTTGGCTGAATATTTAATGGCGTTGCTGATGAGGTTGTAAAGAATACTTTCCAGGAACACCCTGGGGTAATGAATGGTGGAGACCTCTATATTGCCTTTAATGGATGCGTTCTTTTCAAAAATGACGCTATTCAGCTGGTTTATGGTGTCGCAAACTATCTTTTTAGCATCACAATCGTCATAAGGTATCGTCTTGTTCATGCTTATCTGCACTACTTCCATCAGCGTATTGAGGCTGCCCAGCAGCGATGTGCTCCCCTCATCCAGGAATTCAACTATCTCGCTGAGTTCCAGCTTCAGCGAAGTATCGGCTTGTGGCTCGTCATTGGTTTTAAGCATGTCCACCAGCAGCTTAATGTTATTAGCCGGGCCGCGCAGGTTGTGGGCAATGATATAGTTAAGCTCTTCAAGCTGGCTTATCTTATTAATAAGGCCCGATTTTATGGCTTCCAGTTCGCTGTTCTTCCAGTTCAGTTCATCAGCCAGTTCTTTTTTCTTGGTGATGTCTATTATCTGCAGGATGAAAAACTTAGGCGTACCATCCATATTGGCCACTTTTGAAACCGTATGCAGGCCCCATAGCACCTTCTTGGTTTTAGATATGTAGCGCTTCTCTATGCTGTAGTGATTTATTACCTTAATCAGCATTTTGTGCAGCAGGCTCTGGTCGGTTTTATTATCGTCAGGGTGTGTAAGGTCCAGGAAATTCAGCTTCAGCAGCTCCCCCTTGATATAACCCGTGAAGTTGCAAACAGCATTATTGGCATCAAGTATAGTGCCATCAGGGCTTATAAGCGCCATGCCTATGCCCGAGTAATCGAACGCACTGCGGAAGGTATCGTTGTTTAGCTTCAGCGATTCCTCCAGCTCTACTTTATCGGTAATATCCTGCGCAAAACATATAACGTAGGGTTGGTTGTTACTATCGCTGTGAATGTTGTTATTGTATAGCCAATGCTTCTTTTTGCCATACTTGGTAAGCACCT
Organism: Flavipsychrobacter stenotrophus; assembly: GCA_947372365.1. Taxonomy (GTDB): domain Bacteria; phylum Bacteroidota; class Bacteroidia; order Chitinophagales; family Chitinophagaceae; genus Flavipsychrobacter; species Flavipsychrobacter stenotropha_D. Next base: position 4,783 of record CANBTK010000164.1, read on the forward strand.
GTATAATGCCGCGCGAACTGGTATTTTTGCGCAGCTGCGAAAGGTAGCTTTCAAAAAAGCTAACACGGTACTTTTCCGGCACCAGCGATATAAAATAAGAACCTACCAGCTCATCGTGCGCATAGCCCAGGCACGAAGCCGTATGCGGGTTTACCGTTAAAAACTTACCATTAAAATCGTGTGTAAATACAATAGCCGCACAACCCTCTACAATCTGTTTATAAATACCCTCGTCCCCACTATTTATTAGAGGCTCATTGGCCGTGGCATAGTTATGGCTTATGACAGTATCACGCTTCCGCAATACCTTCCTTTCAGAACTCATAACGTTATCATAACTCATTACACGGTTAGGTTTCAATATCGCTTAAAATTAGCCCTAAACACTTAACAACTCCATTCTATCCTGCCAATGTTAAGGCACAAATAATATGCCCATTTTCAAAAATACATAATTATAACAGAATAATAACCCTCGTTTACAAAAATAGCGCCTATAAGGAACAAAACCAATTTTATTTTTATAAAATTATAGAAACACAAATACATTTTGATATTGTTAATGAAATATAACCTGTGGCACTAGGCTCTAACTATTAACTGCGCCAAACGGCATGGCACAAAAAAACTATAAGAAGCCGCTTCGCATACCCGGCTTATTTTATTAGTGTTCCATAGTGAAGTTGGCAAAATAAATACCATTAAGTTTAATGGTTATGATCCTTTTGTACAAGGCGCAAAATCCGCGATTAGTAAATTATTTAAGGGCTTTTGCAACGAAGCAGAAATGGGGCAGAATTGTTGAAATTTGTGGGATTTATTTTGTCACCTTCACTTAGTACCTTTGGCAGGTTATGGAAGAAAATAAAAGGCAAAAACAGGTGGGGCAATTGCTGAATGAAGAAATGAGCAGCATCTTTCAGAAAGAAGGCATCAATATAGTGGAAGGCGGCATGGTG
>CANBTK010000165.1 GCA_947372365.1 Flavipsychrobacter stenotrophus
TGCTGTAAGCCAAGCCCTGTGCGCACGGTAATGCCAATTGCATTGCTGGTGCCAGTGTTAGTAGCACTGCATGGGTTGCCGGTAGCGCGGCAGGTTATGCTATCGTGGTTGTGCAGGCTATCGGTAATGTAGTTAGCCATTGTAGCGCCGGGTATGTTTACGCCGTTGCGCTGCCACTGGTAAGTAATTGTTGCGCCACCGTTGGTAACAACTGCTGTAAAAGTATCGGTAGCGCCAGCCGTAATAGAATCGCTGGGCGAAACGCTGATGGCCACCCCAACTGTAGGGTTGCAACCTGCCACCTTCCTTATACGGTTGTTATTGCGGTCAGATATGTACATATTGCCTGTAGCATCAAATGCCACTTTTACCGGGCGGTTAAGCTTTGCAGCGGTTGCCTGCCCGCCATCGCCCGAATACCCTGCTGTGCCAGTACCTGCAATGGTAGCAATAATGCCTGAGGCATCAACCTTGCGCACACGGTGGTTATCAACGTCGCAGATAACTACGCCACGGCTGCCGTCAAAGTCAACCCCCATAGGCCCGGTGAACATGGCTGCTGTTGCCGCACCGCCATCGCCGCTAAAACCAGCAGTGCCATTGCCTGCATATGTTGTTATAATGCCTGATGTATTGACGAAGCGTATTTTATTGCTATACCAGTCAGAAATATATAAGTTGCCAGTGGCATCAACCGATACATCATTAGCACAATTAATTGATGCATTTGTTGCAGGGCCGCCATCCCCGGTTGAGCCGGTTGTGCCGTTGCCTGCAACCGTATTGATGATGCCCGATGTATTGACCTTGCGTACCAGTTGGTAAGTCTGGTCAGGTATATAGATATTGCCCGCATTGTCCACAGCCAGGCCGTTGGCCCCATGCAGTTGCGCGTTAGTAGCAGGTATGCCATTGGCCATACTGGAGCCACCACCCGCAACAGTGGTAATAATACCTGATGTGCTTATTTTCCTTATACGGTTGTTGGAAATATCTGATATGTAAACATTGCCCGCGCCATCAACCCCAAGCCCGGTAGGGCCTGAAATCCTGGCACTTGTGGCCGGGCCGCCGTCCCCACTGAAACCCGAAGAGCCTGAGCCCGCGTAAGTAGAAATAATGCCGGATGTATCAATCTTACGGATCCTGTTATTAGCGAAGTCGCTCACGAAAACATTGCCGTGGGCATCAACAGCCATTCCCCAGTTGGAATTGAGCATGGCCGCCGTTGCCGGGCCACCGTCGCCGCCAAACCCGGCTGTGCCATTACCTGCAATGGTAGAAATAATTTGGGCGCTAACGCCTGATGTATTGCACGACAGTGCGATGCATGCTGCTGCGAGCAGGATGGATTTTAAAGAGGTACATTTTTTCATTTCGGGTAGATTTATTTTATGAACTACGAATTTAAGGGTTTTTAGCATGGCAATCAAAAAGTGGCAAGTGTTTCTTTGCGCCTTTCAAAAATGTAAGGCAGCTGATTGGATAGCCTGGCTATAAGCATCCGGGCAGGGGCTTTTTTTAAATAAATTAGCTGCCGTAAATAGTATATTTGCGCCTTGGTAACCCAATTGTTTTTGTTGTTAATTTCTGATTTATAATACTGTTTTCATGAAAAAAGCATCCTGCCATATTTTGCTTGTACTGGCACTGGCAACCCCATTATTGTCCCATGCGCAGGCCCAAACCGGAATAGATGGGGTTATTGGCAGGTTTCAGCAATTCTATAATAATACCCAATACGATAGCATTTTTAGTATGCTTTCGCCACGCAGCCAGGCTATAATGCCGCAGGACAAAATAAAGGCGGCTATGGGGCAGCTCCGCAATCAGGTAGGCAGCCTGAAGGCATTTGAGCGTACCAGCCAGGATGATAAATTCAGTTACTACAAAGCCAGCTTTGCCAATGCCGACTTGTTGCTTACAACATCGGTTAATGCCGATAATAAGCTGGAGGCATTCCGTTTTGGGCCCTATAAAGAAGTGGCGAAAGAAGCAGCCGAAAAATCTGATATAGTGTTGAGTACGCCAACTGGTAAGATATTCGGTTCGCTCACTATGCCCGAAGGGGGCGCTAAAGTGCCTGTGGTGTTGCTGATTGCCGGCTCAGGCCCAACCGACAGGAGGGGCAATAACCCGCTGGGCGTAAAGTCGAACACCTACAAAATGATAGCTGATTCGCTGCAAAAAGCAGGCATTGCCTGCGTGCGGTATGACAAAAGGGGGATTGGGGAGAGTCGCGGGGCGATGGCCAGCCAGGAAGAAATGAACTTAACCACTTACATTAATGATGCTGCTGGTTTTGTGAAAATGCTCAAAGAAGATAGCCGGTTTTCGGAAGTAATAATCGCCGGGCATAGCGAAGGCTCGCTGATAGGCATGGTAGTGGCCAGGCAGCAAAACGTAAAGAAATATATTTCAATTTCAGGTGCAGGCGAGCGGCTGGACAATACGCTGAAAGAGCAAATAACGGCCCAGTGGAAGGATTTGGTGCCAGTGGCAGTGAAGATAATGGATAGCCTAAAGAAGGGGTTTGACGTAAAATATGTGCCTGAAGCCCTGGAAATTGTGTTCAGCCCTTCATTACAGCCCTTCATTCGCTCATTATTTAAGTACGACCCGCAAGTGGAAATTAAGAAGCTGCAATGCCCCGTGCTGATACTACAGGGTGATAACGACTTGCAGGTGGCCCTGAAAAATGCCCAAAACCTTAAAAAGGCGCAGCCTAAGGCTAAACTGGTTGTGATAAAGAAAATGAACCATGCGCTTAAAGATGCCCCTGCTGACAGGAGCGGGAACATGGCTACCTATACCGACCCCAGCCTGCCGCTGAGTGCCGGGCTGGCCAGCGCAATGGCTGGTTTTATAAAAGCGAAGTAAATGCTTAACAGAAGGGCACAACGCCCTATCTTTGCGCGCAAATTGGATGCCTGTTTTGAAGCCTAAAATAAAAGTAGCCGCCGTTAGCTACCTTAACACAAAGCCTTTGCTGTATGGCATTGAGCGCAGCGAAGTGATGAACGATATGGAGCTGGTTGTTGACTACCCATCGCAACTAGCCCGCAGGCTGAGGGAGGGTAGTATAGACCTTGCCCTGCTGCCAGTAGCAGCAATGAAGGAGATAGAAGGCGCCCGCGTAATAAGCGATTACGGTATTGCTAGCGATGGCAATGTGGTTTCCGTGGCAATTTTCAGCCAGGTGCCGCTGGAAGAAGTAACCGCTGTTTACCTTGACTACCAGAGCCGCACCTCAGTGCGCCTGGCGCAACTGCTGCTTGCAGGCTATTGGAAGAAGGATGTTGAGTTTTTGCCCGCAGGGGAACAATATATAGAAGAAATAAAGGGCACAACCGCAGGAGTAATTATTGGCGACCGTGCGTTGCAACAGCTACCTAATTTCAAATACAATTATGACCTGTCAGCAGCATGGAAAGCCTATACCGGGCTTGATTTTGTCTTTGCTGCGTGGATAGCTAACAAACAACTTCCCACCAGTTTTATAGAAAAATTCAATGCAGCCAATGCCGAGGGGCTGAAGCATATGGAAACAGTAATAGCCGCCAACGAAATACCCTATTACAGCCTGCGCACTTATTATACCGATAATATCAAGTACATTTTAGACGAAAGCAAGCTGGAAGGGATGAAGAGGTTTTTGGAGATGATATAGGCTATTATGCCAAGGAAATGGGGGAAAAATGGTTTTAAAGCAACTATTCCCGGCTATTGCAGTAATATTATCAAAAGGATAAACAACATATAATTTCCACATCACACACTTTTTACATTTTTTTCCTACCTTTGCACCTCAAAAATTAAATTTATCTCAATAATTATATAAAAAATGGCAGACTTACTGTTACAGCGCAACTTTGGAATTGCGGCCCATATTGATGCGGGCAAGACAACTATGACCGAGCGTATCCTTTACTATACTGGTGTAAACCACAAGATAGGTGAAGTACACGAAGGTGCAGCAACAATGGACTGGATGGCTCAGGAACAAGAGCGTGGTATCACCATTACATCTGCGGCTACTACATGTTTCTGGAATTTCCCAACTACACAGGGAAAACCATTGCCAGAAACTAAAAAGTATAAATTCAACATCATTGATACTCCGGGCCACGTGGATTTTACCATTGAGGTGGAGCGTTCTTTGCGTGTATTGGATGGTTTAGTTGCCTTGTTTTCAGCGGTTGATGGTGTTGAGCCTCAGTCTGAAACAGTTTGGCGCCAGGCTAACCGTTACAAGGTTCCACGTATCGGTTTCGTAAACAAAATGGACCGTATCGGTGCTGACTTCCTTATGGTTGTTAAGCAGGTTAAAGATATGCTGGGTGCAAAATCAGTGCCACTGCAGTTGCCAATCGGCGCTGAAGACCATTTCAAGGGTATTGTGGATTTGATAACCATGAAAGCTATCATTTGGGAAGACGCTACACAGGGTATGACTTATACCGTGGTGCCTATACCTGATGATATGAAAGAAGAAGTTGACTACTGGCGTGCCCACCTCGTAGAAGCTGTTGCTGAATACGATGACAAGCTGATGGAGAAATTCTTCGAAGACCCAAATAGCATTTCAGAAGACGAAATTCATATTGCAGTACGTAAAGCTTGCCTCGATTTAAGTATTGTACCAATGCTTTGCGGTTCAGCTTACAAGAACAAAGGTGTACAGGTTGCGCTGGATGCGGTTATCCGTTACCTGCCTAGCCCAATGGACATTGAGTCTATTAAAGGTACAGACCCTAACACAGGCGAAGAAATAGAGCGCCACCCTAATGCAAAAGAACCATTTGCAGCGTTGGCATTCAAAATCATGACGGATCCTTTCGTAGGCCGCCTTGCGTTCTTCCGTTGCTATTCAGGCCACCTGGATGCAGGTTCTTATGTACTGAACGTACGTTCAGGCAAGAACGAGCGTATCAGCCGTATCATGCAGATGCACGCTAACAAGCAAAACCCTATCGACTTCATTGAAGCAGGTGATATCGGTGCAGCTGTAGGTTTCAAAGAAATTAAAACAGGTGATACCCTTTGTGATGAAAAGAACCCAATTGTATTGGAAAACATGTTCATCCCGGAACCGGTAATCTCTATATCAGTAGAGCCTAAAACTCAGGCTGACGTTGATAAAATGGGGATGGCTATCGCTAAGCTTGTAGAAGAAGATCCTACGCTGCGCGTTAAGACCGACGAAGACACCGGCCAGACCATCTTAAGTGGTATGGGTGAGTTGCACCTTGAAATCATCGTTGACCGTATGCGCCGCGAGTTTAAGGTTGAAATCAACCAGGGTGCTCCTCAGGTTGCTTACAAAGAAGCGTTCTCTCTTACAGTTGAGCACCGCGAAATATACAAGAAACAAACAGGTGGCCGTGGTAAATTCGCCGACATCCAGTTTGAAATCGGGCCTGCTGAAGAAGCTTTCCTTGCAGAAGGTAAAGGCCGTTTCCAGTTCATCAATGAAATTTTCGGTGGATCTATCCCTCGTGAATTTATCGCTCCAATACAGAAAGGTTTCGAAGCTTCAATGACCAATGGCCCATTAGCTGGTTTCCCTGTAGAGAGTATGAGGGTGCGTATATTTGACGGTTCTTTCCACCAGGTGGATAGTGACGGTATGTCATTCGAGCTTTGCGCTAAGTCTGGCTTCCGTGAAGCTGGCAAGAAAGCAAAGACCGTATTACTTGAGCCTATCATGAAGGTAGAAGTTACTACCCCTGACCA